>JBAIWU010000543.1:0-3108 GCA_037917155.1 Candidatus Eiseniibacteriota bacterium | reverse complement strand
CGGCGGCGCGACGAAGGAGCCTTCCAGATGCTGGTCGAGCTGCACCGCGAGCACGCGTACGGCCTGGCGCTGCGCATCACGCGCTCGCCCGCCGACGCCGAGGACGTCGCGCAGGAGGCGTTCGTGCGCGCGTGGGCGGCGCTGCCCGCGTTCCGCGGCGAGGCGCGCTTCGGCACGTGGCTCCACCGCATCGTGGCGCGCCGGGCGCTGGACCGCGCGGACTCGCTGCGCGTGCGGCGCGCGCGCGAGGCCGGCCTCGAGGACGTCGCCGAGCCCGCCGCCGCGCCGGCGGCGGCCCGCGACCCGCTGCTCGCGCGGCGGCTCGAGCGGCTCATGGGTGCCCTGTCCGCGCCCCAGCGCGCGGTCGTCTCGCTCTTCTACGGCCAGGACCAGTCGGTCGAGGACGTCGCCGGCGCGCTGGGCATGAACGAGAACACGGTCAAGACGCACCTCGCCCGCGCGCGCACGCTGCTGCGCGAGGCGTGGCTGCGCGAGGAAGGGGGCGCATCGTGAGCGCGGGCTGCGCGGCATTCGAGCGGTGGCTGGACGAGGGGCGTCCGGGAGCGGGGGACGCGGAGGCGCGCGCCCACGCGGCCGACTGCGCGCGCTGCGCATCGCTGCTGGCGCTCGAGGAGGCGCTGGCCGCGCCCGCGTCCGCGCCGACGGCGCCGGACTTCACCGATCGCGTGATGGCGCGCGTCCGCGAGGACGCGCCGGCGCGGGCACGGCGCGCCGGACCGGCGCTGTTCCCGACGCCGGTCTGGGCGCAGGCGCTGCTCGATCCGCTCGTCGCGCTCTCGCTCACCGCGCTCGCGCTGCTCGCGCTCGGCCGGGACGCGCTCTGGGCGCTGGGCGGGGCGCTGGCCGCCGGCTGGGGCGCCCTCCAGTGGCCGGCGCTCCGGCTGCCCGCACTGCCCGGCCTGCCGGGGGCCGCCCGGGCGGCGCAGGCGCTGGCCGCGGACCCGGTCGTGCTTGCAGCGGTCGTGCTGGCGCTGGCGCCGGC
Organism: Candidatus Eiseniibacteriota bacterium; assembly: GCA_037917155.1. Classification (GTDB taxonomy): domain Bacteria; phylum Eisenbacteria; class RBG-16-71-46; order RBG-16-71-46; family RBG-16-71-46; genus CAIXRL01. The sequence goes on along the minus strand of JBAIWU010000543.1, from coordinate 2,105 downwards.
CCTGCTCCTGGTGTCGTGGCCGCTCTACCGCTGGATGGAGCGCGCAGCGATGGGCGGCTGGCCGCGGGTGGCGCTGCCGCGGGCGGGGGAGCGCGCCGGGGGGCGTTGACACCTCCTCCGCACGCCCGTACCGTCGCGTCGCGCCCGATCGGCGCCACGCCCACATGCACAACCACCATCGCCTGCCCATCTCGTCGCGCCACGCGTTCGCCCTCGCGTTCGACCTCGCCGTCCGCCGGGACCTCGTGCACTCCGTGCTCGTGCCGCTGGCCCTCCAGACGCCGTGGTTCGTGCTGCTGGGCATGCTGCCGCCGATCGAGGAGAGCCGCGCCCACCTGCTGCGTGCGACGCTGCTGACCGCGTTCCTGATGCTGGGCCAGGCGTTCACGTGGCTGCTCATCTCGGCCATGCTGCGCTTCCGCGCGCGCTCGGTGTTCAACACCCCGGCCGAGCACCACCCGGGCCCCGTGCGCCAGCAGTACGGCCGGGCGCTGCGGCGCGTGCCCGCGCTCTTCGTGACCGAGGCGCTGCGCAACCTGTCGTTCTCGATCGGCAGCCTCTTCCTCGTGCTGCCGGCCGTCTACCTGGGCTTCAAGCTCAGCATGGCGACCGAGGACGTGGTGCTGCGCGACAAGGGGCCGTTCGGGGCGTTCCGCCGCTCGTTCGAGATCACCGAGGGGCGGTGGGAGCGCTGGATGGAGATGATCGTGCTCTCCGTCGTGATCGTGCTCGGCATCTGGTTCACCGCGGCGCTCGCCTACGTGGGCGTCCCGGGCCCGGGCGCGACGGCGTACGCGAAGGCGGCGTTCATCGTCGTGTTCGCGATCCTGCCGATCATCCAGTACGCGTGGACGTTCTTCTACCTGCGGCTGGAGGAGAGCGAGGAGGCGGCCGCGGCCAGCGCCTCGGTCGTGACGCCCGGCGCCGCCTCGGCGGCGGGCGCGGGCACGTGGCGGCCGGGCACGCCGCCGCGCCTGCGGCTGGTCGAGCTTGCCCACGACGACGACGGCGAGGGCGAGGACCCCGCATCCCGCTGACGCGACGGCCCTTTTGCCTCGGGGGCTGCGGCTGTGCCATCTTGAAACGGCCGATCCACCGCACCCGAACCGACCCGCCGGACGACCCGGTCGCGGTTCGGCGTTTCAGATCCGAACGAGGCCTCCGCTGAGCACGCGCCGATCGAGGAGAACCGCCGAGGTCCATGGCAGCGCCGTCGGCCCCGGCGAGCTCGCGCTGCGCCCGATCGTCGGCGCGAGCGCGAAGATGCAGCGGCTGCTGCGGCTGGTCGGCCGCGTCGCGCCCACGGACAGCACCGTGCTCATCCTGGGCGAGAGCGGCACCGGCAAGGAGCTCGTCGCCCGCTCGCTCCACCTGCTGTCCCGGCGCGCGCAGGGGCCGTTCGTGCCGGTCAACGTCGGCGCGCTGCCCGAATCGCTGGTCGAGAGCGAGCTCTTCGGCCACGCGCGCGGCGCGTTCACGAACGCCGCCGGCGAGCGTGCGGGCCTGGTCGAGGAGGCCGACCGCGGCACGCTCTTCCTCGACGAGATCGGCGACATGCCGCTGCCGGCGCAGGTCAAGCTCCTGCGCACGCTCGAGAACGGCGAGGTGCGCCGGCTGGGGGAGAACGTGCCGCGCCTCGTGGACGTGCGCGTGGTCGCCGCGACACACCGCGACCTGCAGGCACTCGTGGCCGAGGGCCGCTTCCGCGAGGACCTCTACTTCCGGCTCAACGTGGTGCAGCTGGAGCTGCCGCCGCTGCGCGAGCGGCGCGAGGACATCGGGCTGCTGTCCTCGTACTTCCTCGACCGCGCCGCCCGCCGCCAGGGCCGTGAGCCGCTCGCGTTCACGCGCGAGGCCATGGCGCTGCTCGAGCGCTACGACTACCCGGGCAACGTGCGCGAGCTCGAGAACGCCATCGAGCACGCGGTGACGCTCTCCGAGGGCCGCACGCTGGGCCCTGCGGACCTGCCCGCCGCGATCCGCTCGCCCCGCCTGTTGCCGCGCGCCGCGGCGAGCACCGCGGCCGCCGGGCGCTTCCGCGAGGACCTCTACTACCGGCTCAACGTCGTCCAGATCGACCTGCCGCCGCTGCGCGAGCGGCGCGA
>JBAIWU010000542.1:0-2309 GCA_037917155.1 Candidatus Eiseniibacteriota bacterium | reverse complement strand
CAGACCGTGCGCACGCGGCGGCCGCCCAGGTCGTACGCGTTCACCGTGGCGCGCGCCGGCGCCGAGCCCGACGGCAGCGTGAAACGCACGACCGCGTCGCCCGAGCCCACGCGCATCGGGTTCGACGACATCAGCGCGAAGTCGAGCCCGTGGACGCCGGCGGGCACGCCGGCCGTGTCCGGGGTCCAGCGGAGCACGGCGAGGCCGTTGGGGATGCCCCAGCCGTAGTTGTTGTCGGGGGTCGCGGCGCGGCTCGCCGTGGCCTTGAGGCCGCGGATCAGCGTCACCGGCGACCAGGTCGGGCGCGCCGAGATCAGGCAGGCCACGAGGCCCGCGGTCAGCGGGCACGAGAACGACGTGCCGCTGGCGCGGACGTAGGTGTTGGTGGTGCCGCTGGCGGACGCGAGCAGGTCCTGGCTGCCCTGCGCGCACAGGTCGGGCTTGGTGCGGCCGTCGGCGGTCGGGCCGCGCGACGAGAACGACGTGACCACGCCGTTCGAGTCCACCGCGCCCACCGCGAGCATGCTGTCGCCGTCGGCGTCGGCGGGAGCGTCGATCGTGAGCGAGCCCGGCCCGCCGTTGCCGGCCGAGTTCACCACTAGGATGCCCTTCGCGGCCGCGATCTCCGCCGCCCGGGTGACGAGCGCGGTGTGGCCGTCGAGCATGGACGGGGTCAGGCTGTAGGCGCCGTTCGCGCTGTCCGGGAAGTCGAGGTAGCCGAGCGAGGAGCTGATCACGTCCGCGCCGAGGCTGTCGGCCCACTCGGTGGCCATGAGCCAGTTCACCATCTCGACCGGCTTCTCGCTGGCGTCGTCCTCGGTGCGCGCGAGCGCGAACCGCGCCCCGTACGCCGGGCCGACGTAGATGCCGGGCGCGTTGCCGCCGACGCAGCTGAGCGTGTACTCGCCGTGCTGGCCGAACGTCAGCGTGACCGTGTCCTGGATCGCGGTGCCCCACACGAAGTCGCGCGTGCGGTCGCCCACGTCGATGTTCTTGGTCGCCTCGTGGCGCTGGTAGAAGTCGAAGCCGTCGTCGAACATCGCCACCAGGACACCGGTGCCGATGTAGCCGGAGTCGTGCACGGCCGGCACGTTCAGCCGCTGGAGCTGCGTGTAGGTCTGCCCGTAGAACGAGGGCGTGCCCGCGGCGCTCGCCGTGCCGATCGGGCGCGAGAGCCGCAACTCGGGCGCCGTCACCGGCTCGGGCCGGCGCACGCGCGCGAGCCGCGCCGGCGAGACCTCGCGCACGAAGTCGAGCGAGCCGAGCGCCGCGAGCGCGGCGCCGGAGGTGCGCACGCAGCAGCCGTTGAGCCAGCGCGAGACGCCGTACGGCCGGTAGCCGCGGGCGGCCAGGGCGGCCACGTACGCGGGCTCGACCGGCAGGTCGAGGTAGTCGACCAGCGGCGAGACGCCGGCGCGAACACGGCGCGCGCGCGACTCCGGCGTCAGCGCGCGCTCCGCGGCGGCGAGCCGCCGCTGCAGGTCGCCCGGGCCCGGCTCGCCCTTGTCGACGAAGTCGATCCACACCGGCACGGGCTCCGCGTCCGCCGCCAGCGCCGACGCGAGCCGCGGGTCGAGGCGCTGGAACAGCGACGAGGCAGCCGCCGGCCGCGGCGCGACGAGCAGCAACAGGGCGATCGCGGCCGCGATCGACGACGTCCTCACGGGTGCACCTCCCGGCCGCCGGGCGCGCCGCGACTCAGGCGGTCGCATGCTCGTGCAGCTCCGACACGATGGTACCCACGTCCAGCCCCGCGTGGTTCCGCAGGCGTGGACCGGCGAGCGCGGCCAGGCGTTCCGGCTCGTCCCCCACGAGCCAGCCCAGGTGGACGAGCGCCCGGACCGCGGCCGGGCCGGTGGCGCGTGACGAGCCGTCGAGGCACTTGAGCGCCAGGCCCTGCCCGCGCTCGACGTTGGCGACCAGCAGCAACCCCTCGGCGCCGCCCTTGGCGACCAGGCGTCCGGGCGCGGCCTCCATGAGCGCGGTCCCGACGCGGCCCTCGCCGCCCACCGCGCGCGGGTGCGCCATCATGGCCCGCGCGATGCGGCCCAGCGCCTGCCGGCGCGGCTCGGCGCCGGGATCGCGCGCCGCATCGGCGAGCGCCGCGTAGCCGCGCGCCATCGCCGCCAGCGGCAGCGCGAACACGACCACGCTGCAGCCGTCCACGGCCGTGCGCAGCGATTCCGGCGCGACACCGCAGGCCTCGGCGACGGTGCGGTGCAGCAGCGCCTGCACCGGATGTTCCGGACGCTGGTAGCCCTCGACGGGCCAGCCCTCGGACACCGCGAGCGCCAGCAGGCCGGCGTGCT
>JBAIWU010000541.1:0-1617 GCA_037917155.1 Candidatus Eiseniibacteriota bacterium | reverse complement strand
AGGCGGAGATCGACGCCGGCTTCCGCGCCGCGCACCGCCGCGCCTCGAGCGACCCGCAGGCGCCGCGCCGGGGCACGCCGGGCGGGCTGTGGCGCGGGCTCGAGTGGGCGGGTGACGACTGGAGCACCGACACGCGCGTGCCGCGCGGCACGCTCGAGCAGCTCGTGCACGGGGTCACGCGCCTGCCCGACGACTTCCACCCGCACCGCAAGATCGCGCAGCTCGCGGCCGACCGGCGCCGCATGTTCCTCGAGGACCGGATCGACTGGTCGCTGGGCGAGACGCTCGCGTACGGCTCGCTGCTGCTCGAGGGCCGCAACGTCCGCCTGGCGGGACAGGACTCGGGGCGAGGCACGTTCACCCACCGGCACGCGGCGCTGTTCGACGCCGAGGACGGGCGTCGCTGGGTGCCGCTCGAGCACCTCGCGGTGGAGCAGGGCCGGTTCGAGGTGATCGACTCGATGCTGAGCGAGACCGCCGTGCTGGGCTTCGAGTACGGCTACAGCACCACCGATCCCAACACGCTGGTGCTCTGGGAGGCGCAGTTCGGGGACTTCGCGAACGTCGCGCAGGTGTTCACCGACCAGTTCATCGCGAGCGGCGAGAGCAAGTGGGGCCGCATGTCGGGCCTCACGCTGCTGCTGCCGCACGGCTACGAGGGGCAGGGGCCCGAGCACTCGAGCGCGCGGCTCGAGCGCTTCCTCGAGCTGTGCGCGGAGGACAACCTGCAGGTCTGCAACCTCACGACGCCCGCGCAGCTCTTCCACGCGCTGCGCCGGCAGCTCCACCGGCGGTTCCGCAAGCCGCTCGTGATCATGAGCCCCAAGAGCCTGCTCCGGCACAAGCTCGTGGTCTCGCCGGTCGCGGACTTCACCGACGGCACGTTCGCGCCGGTGATCGGCGACCCGTCGGCCGACCCCGCGCGCGTGCGGCGCGTGCTGCTCGTCTCGGGCAAGTTCCACTACGCGCTCCTCGACGCGCGCGCCGCGCAGCGCCGCGACGACATCGCGCTCGTCCGCGTCGAGCAGCTCTACCCGTTCCCCGCCGCCGAGCTCGCCGCCGAGCTGGCGCGCTGGCCCGGCGCGCGCGAGGTGCACTGGGTGCAGGAGGAGCCGGAGAACATGGGCGCGTGGCGCCACCTGCGCGAGCGGCTCGAGGCCGTGCGGCCCGCGCACGCGACGCTCGCCGTGTCGGCGCGGCGCGAGGCCGCTTCGCCCGCGACGGGCTTCTACTCGGTCCACCAGCAGCAGGAGCAGCAGTTGATCGCGCACGCGTTCGGCGTCGCCGGGGCCACCGGCGGGACCGCGCGCGCCGGCGCCGAGCCCACACGGAAAGAGGCGGGTCGATGAGCCTGGAGATCAAGGTGCCGAGGCTGGCGGAGTCCATCTCGGAGGCGACGCTCGTCGAGTGGCTCCGGCCCGACGGCGCGCTCGTGCGCACGGACGAGCCGGTCGCCACGCTCGAGACGGACAAGGCCGCCGTGGAGATCGTGGCCGACGGCCCGGGGGCGCTCCGCCATGCGCGCCGGGTGGGCGAGACGGTGCAGGTGGGCGACGTACTCGGTCGCATCGAGCCCGCCGCCAACGGCGCCGCCGCGGCGCCGTCGGCCGCGGCGCC
>JBAIWU010000540.1:0-1765 GCA_037917155.1 Candidatus Eiseniibacteriota bacterium | reverse complement strand
CTTCCTGCCCATCTTCTACACCGCGGCCACCGCGTCGGCGCTGCAGAGCGGCATCGACGGGATGATCAACAACTTCACCAACTCCGACCCCGGGATGAAGGTCATCACGCAGTACAGCAAGACCAACAACGCCATCTCGGCGTCGCTGACGCACGTGGCGGACCTCGTCGACAACAACTCGGCGCCCAGCCGCATCTCGGACTCGCAGATCCGCTCGTACCTGACCGGCCTGTTCAACGGCGGCCGGATCGCCGCGAACGGCAACACGGTCTACGGCGTCTACCTGCCCCAGGGGACCACGTCGACGAACGGCTCCGCGCGCTCGTGCACGAGCTACTGCGGCTACCACAGCAGCTACACGTACAACGGCAAGACGATCCTGTACGCGGTGTTCCCGTACGCCGACTGCCGGGGCTGCTCGCTGTCCGGCCTGACCGTCACCGACATGGAGACCATCGTGACCTCGCACGAGATCCGCGAGGCGATCACCGATCCGGTGGACGCCTGGTGGGAGAGCTCGTCCGGCTACGAGGCGGACGACAAGTGCGCGTGGCACAATCTCTACCAGCAGACCGGCGGCGCGTGGGTGCAGCCCGAGTACTCGAATGCGCTCGCGGGCTGGCCGCGCGGCTGCGTGACCCCGTAGCCTTCTCTCCCAGCATCTTCCGGCCGAGGGCGGCGGAGCACGCGCCGCCCTCGGCTTCGTTTCGCTCCCGGAGGAACCGATGGCTCCGATCCTGATCCCGGCCGTGATGCTCGCCTCGGAGATCCTCGCGCTCGTGAACGGCCACGCGGTCACGCGCGCGGACCTCGAGGCGACGCTCAACGAGGCCACGCGCCAGCGCTACCACGATGCCGTGGCGGACCTGCGCGACGACGAGCACGCGGCGGTGCGCGACTGGCTCGGGCGGCAGGCGCTCGAGCGCGCGGCCGCCGAGCAGCACGTGCCCCCGGACACGCTCTATGCGCGAACGCTGGCCGAGCACTTCGGACAGTTCGACCCGAACCTGCGCAACCGCATCCAGAAGGGGCGGGCCCGGATCTACGAGCTCGAACGCGGCGCCCTCGAGGCGGCCGTGCAGAAGCGCCTGTTCGAGCAGGCGGCGCAGGCCCGGCACGTCACGCCGGAGCAGCTCACGGCCGAGCTCGAGCGGCGGGCGCCGCCGGTGACCCCGGCGGACGTGGCGTTCATCAAGGCGTACGAGGCGAGCAAGCAGGACGTGAGCGTCACGCTGCCGCCCGGCGAGGAGCGGATCGGAGCGGCCATCCGCGCGGCGCGGGTCGAGGGCCTGCGCATGGCGCTGATCGATTCGGTGCGCGCCCGGGGCATGGTGGGCTCGCGCCTCGAGCCGCCGCGCGTCGCGGTCTCGACCGCGGGGGCGCCGACCATCGGACCCGCGGACGCGCCGGTGCGGATCGTGGTGTTCACCGACTTCGAGTGCCCTTACTGCCTCGAGTCCGAGCGCACGCTGTCGGCGCTGCGCGAGCACTACGGCGACCGGATCGCGCTCACCTACCTGAACTATCCGCTGCCCAGCCATCCGAACGCGCGGCCCGCGGCGGTCGCGGCCATGTGCGCCGCCGCGCAGGGGCGCTACGCGGCGTACCACGACCTGCTGTTCGCGCACCAGGCCGACCTGCCGCACGCCGACTACGCGGCGTGGGCGGATTCGCTCGGCCTCGACCGCGCGAGGTTCGAGGCGTGCCGGCGCTCGGGCGACCCGGACCGGCGCGTGGACGCCGACATCCGCGAGGGCATCGCCGC
>JBAIWU010000539.1:0-5130 GCA_037917155.1 Candidatus Eiseniibacteriota bacterium | reverse complement strand
CAGGTCATGTTCATCTGCACGGCGAACTCGCTCTACACGATCCCGCCCGCGCTGGTGGACCGCATGGAGGTCATCCGCCTGCCCGGCTACCTCGAGACGGAGAAGGTGCAGATCGCGCGCCGCTTCCTGCTGCCCAAGCAGCTCGCGGCGGCGGGCCTCGAGGCGTCGGACCTGCGCGTCTCGGACGCGGCGCTGCGCGACCTCGTGAACGGCTACACGCGCGAGGCGGGCGTGCGCAACCTCGAGCGCGAGATCGCGGGGCTCTGCCGCAAGGTCGCGCGGCGCAAGGCCGCGGGCCGGCTCGGGTCGCGCGTGAGCGTGACGCCGGCGATGGTCGGCAAGCTGCTGGGGCCGCGGCGCTGGCTCGACACCGCGGTCGAGCGCGTCTCGCGCGTCGGCGTCGCGAACGGCCTCGCCTGGACCGAGACCGGCGGCGAGCTGCTCACGATCGAGGTCTCGATCCTGCCCGGCAAGGGCGACCTCGTGCTCACGGGCAAGCTCGGCGACGTCATGCGCGAGTCGGGCCAGGCGGCGATGTCGTACGCCCGCGGCCGCGCCGCACAGCTCGGGCTCGACCGCTGGTTCCACCGCGAGATCGACGTGCACGTGCACGTGCCCGAGGGCTCGACGCCGAAGGACGGCCCGTCGGCCGGCATCACCATGGCGACGGCGCTCGTCTCCGCGCTCACGGGCCAGCCGACGCGCGCCGACGTCGCGATGACGGGCGAGATCACGCTGCGCGGCACCGTGCTGCCGATCGGCGGCCTCAACGAGAAGGCCGTCGCCGCGCGCCGCGCGGGCATCCGCACCGTGCTCGTGCCCAAGGCGAACGCGAAGGACCTGAGCGAGATTCCCGAGGAGGTTCGCGCGGACCTCACGTTCATCCAGGTCGAGACCATGGACGAGGTCCTCGAGCACGCGCTCGAGCGCGCCCCGACCAAGGCCGCGGCCGAATCCCCCGAGGCCCCGCCGGCCGACCCGGCGACCTACGCCCACTGAAACCGGAGGAAGGACCGTCCGCTCGATGACGCCGACCACGACCGCCACCACCGCGAAGACCAGCACCCGGCCGCGCCTCTTCACGCCCGGCCCCGTCGAGATCCCCGTGAGGATCCTGCGCGCGATGTCGCAGGTGCCGCCGCACCACCGCACGGACGTGTTCCGCGCCACGTACGCGAAGGTGACGAAGGACCTGCAGTGGCTGCACCAGACCGAGGGCGAGGTGCTCATGCTCGCCGCCTCCGGCACGGGCGCGATGGAGGCGTGCGTCGTCAACCTGATGGGCCCGGGCGACCGGGCGCTGGCGGTCGTCGGCGGCAAGTTCGGCGAGCGCTGGGCGAACATCTGCAAGGCGTACGGCGTCCCCTGCGAGGCGGTGACGGTGGAGTGGGGCCGCGCGGTGGATCCGGCCGAGGTGGATCGCCGACTCGCGGCCGACCCGGCGATCACGACCGTGTACGCCACGCAGAGCGAGACCTCCACGGCCACGCTGCACGACGTCGAGGCGCTCGCGAAAGTGACGAAGGCGCGCGGCCGCCGGCTCGTGGTCGACGCCATCACGGGCGTCGGCGTGCACCCGCTGCCGCAGGACGCGTGGCACGTCGACGTGATCGTGACCGGCTCGCAGAAGGGCCTCATGTCGCCCCCCGGCATCGCGACCGTGAGCCTCGCGCCGTGGGCGCTCGAGGCGATCGAGGGCCAGAAGCTGCCGCGCTTCTACTTCGACCTGCGCAAGGCCCGCAAGAGCCTGCCCACGGGCGAGAGCGCGTTCACGCCGCCGGTGAGCCTGGTGTTCGCGATCGAGGAAGCGATCGCCATGATGAAGGAGGAGGGCCTCGAGAACGTGCACCGGCGCCACGCGCGGCTCGGTGCCGCCGTGCGCGCGGGCGCGCAGGCGATCGGCTTCACGCTGTTCTCGAAGAGCCCCGCGAACAGCGTGACCGCGCTCGAGCCGCCCGCGGGCGTCGACGCCTCCGCGGTCATCAAGCGCCTGCGCGAGACGCACGGGATCACCGTGGCCGGCGGCCAGGACCACACGAAGGGCAGGATGCTCCGCGTCGGCCACATGGGCGCGTACGACCTGTCCGACGTCTACGTCGTGCTGGGCGCGCTCGAGGAATGCGTGAACGCGCTGGGACGTCCGGCGACGGGCGCGATGGAGGCCGCCCGGCGGGCCTGGGAGAACGCGTGAGGGTCCTCGCCTGCGACAAGGTGGATCCGGCGGCGATCGCGATGCTGCGCGAGGCCGGCCACGAGGTGGTCGAGGGCAACGCGCTCAAGGGGGCGGACCTCGTCACGGCGCTCGCCGGCGCGAGCGGGCTGCTCGTGCGCGGCGCCACCAAGGTCACGGGCGACGTGCTGCGCGCGTGCCCGCAGCTCAAGGCCGTCGTGCGCGCGGGCACCGGGCTCGACAACGTCGACCGCGCGGCCGCGGCCGAGCTGGGCGTGCACGTCATGAACACGCCCAACGCGAACTCGGTCTCGGTCGCCGAGCTCGCGTTCGGCCTGATGCTGGCGCTCGAGCGGCACATCGTGCCGGCGTCGACCGACCTGCGCCGCGGCGTCTGGGAGAAGTCGAAGTACCAGGGTCGCGAGCTCTCGGGGCGCACGCTCGGCATCCTCGGCTTCGGGCGCATCGGCCGCGAGGTGGCGACGCGTGCGCGCGCATTCGACCTCACGGTGATCGCGCACGATCCTCTCTACCACTCGGCCAGCGAGGGCTTCGGCTGGGTGCGCGCCGTGGGCCGTGACGAGTTGCTCGCGAGCGCCGACATCGTGACGATCCACGTGCCGCTGACCGAGGGTACGCGCGCCTCGTTCGGCGAGCGCGAGTTCGGGCGGATGAAGCGCGACGCGATCCTCGTCAACTGCGCGCGCGGCGGCGTGGTCGTGGAGTCGGCGCTGCACGCGGCGCTCGCGAGCGGCACGATCCGGGGCGCCGCCACGGACGTGTTCGAGCACGAGCCGCCGGGCGAGAACCCGTTGCTCGCCCTGCCGAACCTCCTGCCGCTGCCGCACCTGGGCGCGAGCACGGCCGAGGCGCAGAAGCGCGCCGGCACCGAAGCCGCCCAGCGGCTGATCGAGGCGCTCGCGAAGCTGGCGTAGCCGGCCCGGTCCCCGGCGCACTGCGTCCTCGGTCGGATCCCGTCGCTCCCCGCACCACCCGAGAGTCCCATCCCCGCGCTCTCGCCCAACCTGCGGGCGCAGCGCGCCGGGGACCGGTCCGGCTGCGACACCGCGCTTTGCGCCCCGGGGCGCCATCGCCTAACCTGCCGCGTCCTTTCACGCGGAGGTGCGTGTCATGCCGTGCACGGTGGTGGTGGGCGCCCAGTGGGGCGACGAGGGCAAGGGCAAGATCGTCGACGCGCTGAGCGCGCGCGCGGACGTGGTCGCGCGCTACCAGGGCGGGCCCAACGCGGGCCACAGCGTGATCCACCGCGGCGAGACGCTGGTGCTCCACCTCGTGCCCTCGGGCATTCTCTACCCGGGCCGGCGCTGCCTGATCGGCAACGGCGTCGTCGTCGATCCCGTGCGGCTGCGCGAGGAGGTGGACCGGCTCGAGTCCCGCGGCGTGCCCGCGCGCGGCCAGCTCGGCGTCTCGCCCGCGGCGCACCTGATCCTGCCGTACCACCGCGCGGTCGAGGCGCTCACCGAGCGCGGGCCGGGCGCCATCGGCACGACCGGCCGCGGCATCGGCGGCGCCTACCGCGACAAGGCCGCGCGCACCGGACTGCGCGTCGCCGACCTGTTCGAGCGCGACGCGTTCGTGACGCTGGCCGACCGCAACCTCGAGCGGCTGCGGCGCGAGTTCCCGGAGGCCGAGCTCGCCGGCATGAGCGGCGCCGGGCTGTTCGAGTCGCTGCGCGAGCACGCCGCGTGGCTCGAGCCGCTCGTCGCCGACGTGTCGCAGGAGCTGTTCGACGCGCTGCGCGCGGGCCGGCGCGTCCTGCTCGAGGGCGCGCAGGGCACGCTGCTCGACGTCGACCATGGCACGTACCCCTACGTCACCTCGTCGGCCGCGAGCGCGGCCGGCGGCCCGCTCGGCGTGGGCCGCGGCCCCACCGCGGTGGACGAGGTCGTGGGCGTGACGAAGGCGTACGCGACGCGCGTCGGCCACGGGCCGTTCCCGACCGAGATGCCCGAGGCCGAGGCCGCGCGACTGCGCGAGGCGGGCGAGGAGTACGGCGCCACCACGGGCCGGCCGCGCCGCTGCGGCTGGCTCGACCTGCCCGCGCTCCGCTATGCGGCGCGCATCAACGGGCTGACGCAGCTCGTCGTGACCAAGCTCGACGTGCTCGACGCCTTCGACGAGATCCTCGTCGCCGAGGGCTACACCTGCGACGGCGCGCCGGTGCGCGGCTTCCCGACCTCGGCGCGTGTGCTCGAGCGCTGCCGGCCGGTGTGGCGGAGCTTCCCGGGATGGCAGGCCTCGACCGCCGGCGCACGATCGTGGGCCGACCTGCCCGCGCGCGCGCGCGACTACCTCGAGTGGGTCGAGCGCGAGGTCGGCGTCCCGATCGCGACGGTCTCCGTCGGCGCCGCGCGCGAGGCGGAGGTCGCACGCGCCTGAGCAGCGGTCACGCCGTCACGCCGCTGACGGAATGACAGGGCGGCGCCGCGCGCGCGCCCGGTTCGACCGCAGTCCCGTCGCGTGCGCGGGCCGCGATGTAATCGGTTTCGTCTCAAGGCGCTTCGGCCAGCCTCTCGCGTAAGCCTGCAGGGCGTGACAGGTATGGCGTGCTCCTTGCCGGGCCGCAGGTGAGGGGTTCGCGGTTGGGCCGAGAGACGTTCCCCCGGATGGCAGCGGACGACCGCGCGCCGCGCCGAGCGCGGCGGGTCGGACCGCTGGCTCGCGCCCCCCACGGCTCCCGCGAGGCCCAGGCCGATTCCATAGCGATCGGCCCTCCATCCACGCCCGCGCCCGGCGGGCGCGCCGCTGTCCCGACACGGAGCCGCAATGAACTCACAGCTCGACTCCTTCAAGTACGACGACGCGATCGTCCGGAAGTTCATGATCGCGACCTTCGTCTGGGGCCTGGTCGGCATGCTCGTGGGGCTGCTCATCGCCCTGCAGCTCGCCGTGCCGACGCTGAACGTCCCGCCGTTCCTGACGTTCGGCCGCCTGCGCCC
>JBAIWU010000538.1:0-1717 GCA_037917155.1 Candidatus Eiseniibacteriota bacterium | reverse complement strand
CTGGAGCGCTTCGGAGGGCGCGTGCTGACCGCGCACGCCACGTTCCGCGAGCTGCCCGCGGTGCACCGCGAGCGGGCGGGCGGCGAGCGCTTCACCGGCGCGCTGCTGGACCTCGGGCTGTCGTCGCGGCAGATCGACGACCCCGCGCGCGGCATGAGCTTCGGAAAGGACGGGCCGCTCGACCTTCGCATGGATGCGTCGAGGGGCGAGCCCGTTGTGCGCCGCCTCGCCCGCACGGAAGCGGGCGAGGTGGCGGCGGTCCTGCGCGAGCACGGCGACGTGGCGCGGGCGGGACGCCTCGCCGGCGCGCTGGTGGAAGCCGCGCGCGCGGGGAAGCTGGAGACGACGCGGGATCTGGTGGCGCTGATCGAGCGGACGCTCGGCGGTCGCCAGCACCCGCGACGCCTCGCACAGGTGTTCCAGGCGTTGCGCATCTGGGTCAACGGCGAGGCCGAGGACCTGGAGGCGATCCTGCAGTGGCTGCCGGACGCGATGCGTCCGGGCGGCGTGGTCGTGACCCTCGCCTACCATTCGGGCGAGGATCGCCGGATCAAGCGTGCGTTGCGTGGAGCGCCAGGGACGGCACCCGCGCGGCGCACGCCGGCATCGATGGAGGCGCGGTCCCCCGAGGGACCGTGGGAGGAGCTCGTGCGACGGGTGGTGACCCCGACGAGCGAAGAGGAAGCGCGCAACCCCCGGGCACGGAGCGCCCGGCTGCGCGCCTTCCGGAGGACATCCGCATGAACGGTGGAACCCGTCGTTCGCGCCCTTCCTGGCGCGCCCCGGAAGGGCGTGCCATCCGGCCGGAGTGGTGGCTCGTGGCCGCCGCCACGGTCGGGATGCTGCTGGTCGAGGTGTGGCTGAGCTCGCGGGTGGCGGAGCTCTCGCTGTCCCTCGACCGGAACCGCACGGCGCTCGTCGCCGCGCAGGCACGGCTGGAGTTCGTGCGCGCGCAGCTCGACCGCCAGACCACCCGAGCGACGCTGGCCCCGCTCGCTTCCGAGCTGGGTCTCGCGCCGGCCGACACACGACAGGTGGTGATGCTGCCCGCCGCGTACCTCGCGGCGTCCGGCGGAGCCACCCGGAGCGCGGATGCTCCGACGCTCGTGGCGTGGGCAGAAAGGGTCTCTCGCGTGCTCGTGCCGGATGCCTCGGCACGGGGCCGCGGCACGAAGGACTGACAGGGAAAGTTGGACGGAGAGGCGTCCGGTCTTCGGGCCGGCCGCACCACCGCACCGCGCAAGTGACGGCCCGGCGGTCTGCGTGAACCGCCGTTCCAGGGAGGGAAGCAGTTGGCCCACACGGAAATGCGCAGGAGTCGGGTGCTGGTGGCTGCGGCCGGCCTCTTTCTCGGCCTGCTGGCGCTCTGGGCGCGGATCGCGTGGCTGCAGATCGCCATGCACGAGGTCTACGCCGAGCGCGCGGAGCGCAACCAGGAGCAGCGCGTGCTGGTGCGCCCGGTGCGCGGCGACCTGCTCGACCGCAACGGCCGCCCGCTCGCGCGCGACCTCGTGACCTACGCGGTCTCCGCCGCGCCGCGCGAGATGAAGGACCCGCACGGCACCGCGCGCGCGCTCGCCCGGACGCTGGGGCTCGACCCGCGGCGGCTGCAGCACGAGTTCGCCGCGCGCCCGCGCTACCTGTGCGTGGCGCGCCGCGTCGCGCCCGACCTCGGCCAGACGATCGCGGCCTGGAAGACGCGCGGGCTCTACCTGGC
>JBAIWU010000537.1:0-1864 GCA_037917155.1 Candidatus Eiseniibacteriota bacterium | reverse complement strand
CGATCACCGGCACCTGCGCGCCCATGGCCTCGATGCGCAGCGCCTCCAGCCGCTTGCCGCTCTTGCGCGCCGGATCGACGAGCACGAAATCGGTGCGCTGCTTGCCGAGCTTCGCCGCCGCGAGCCCTGCCACGCGCACGTCGCAGGCCACCTTCAGCGTGCGGGTCACCTCGCGCAGCCAGCGCGCGTCGTCGGAGACCAGCAGCACGCGCGGGCGCGTGGACGGCGGCGTCAGCGGCAGCTCGATGAAGAACCGCGTGCCGTTGCCCACGCTGCTCTCCGCCCACAGCTCGCCGCCGTGGCGCTCGGCGATGTCGCGCGCGATGCGCAGGCCGCGCCCCGGCCCGAGGCCCGCCACCAGCTTGGGCAGCTCGGCCGGCGCGATGCCCTCGCCCTGGTCCTTGACCGCGAAGCGCACGTTCTTCGGGCTGGCGCGCCACGCCGTCACTTCCACCTCGGCGCCGCGCGGCGAGATGCGCACCGCGTTCGCGACCAGGTTGTCGAGGAGCCGCATGAGGAGCTCCGCGTCGGCGCGAATCTCGATGGGCCGCGCCGGCGGGTGCGCCACCACGGTGACGCCGTGCTGCCGCGCCGCCGCCTGCGCCTGCTCCGCGACCGCCTGGACCAGCGCGCCCAGATCGACCGCGCCCACGTCCAGCGCCGTCCGCTCGCGCCTCCGCGCCGCCTCGAGGATGCGCTCCGCGAGCTGCAGCGCGCGCATTCCCTGCCGGGCCGCCGCCGCCGCGCAGTCGCGCTGGGTGGGGGTGAGCGAAGTGTCCCGCGCCAGCAGCTCCGAGTTGCCGATCACCGCCTGCAGCGGGCTGCGCACGTCGTGCGCGGCGTCGGCGAGCCCCGCCTCCAGCGCGGTCACGCGCTCGTTCAGGCGGTCGATGCGCGAGAGCAGGTCGAGGCGCTCGATCTGCGCGCGGACGCGGCGGAAGAGGATCTCCGGCTCGTCCGGGACCACCACCTCGTCGGCGCCCGCGGCGAAGAACTGGGCGCCCGGCGCGCCGATGACGATGAGCTGCGCCGCGCGGGCGCGGTACTGGGGAAGGTCGGCGGGCTTCGCGCCCGTGACGAGGAGGATCTCGGTGCGCGAGGTCCCGTCGTCGGCCGCCGCGGGAACGCCACCGCGAGAGAGGCGCAGGCAGAGACGCCGCACCTCCGATGCGGGTCCCGCGATACGAACGCGTGCGCCCTGGCCAAGAGCCATCGCCGGTCCCCCTATGCCCCCATGTACTACATCGGCTGCAATTTTACTTGCGACGGGGTGCGCGCGCCATTTGGGTGCGGCACCTACCCCCTCCGCGCCGCGACCAGGAACTCCCGGTTGCCCGCCGGACCCAGAACAGGCGACTCGACCGATCCGATCACTTCCAGCCCAAGCCGCTCGAATTGCTCGCGGATCTCGCGCACGACGCGCTCCTGCACCGCCGGGTCGCGCACCACGCCACCCTTCCCCACCTCGGCGCGGCCCGCCTCGAACTGCGGCTTGACGAGTACACACGCCCACGCATCCGACGGCCGCAGCGCCGCTGTCAGGGCCGGGAGCACCAGCCGCAGCGAGATGAAGGACAGGTCGGCGACCGCCGCCCCGCACGCTTCCGGCAGCTTCAATTCGCGCGCATTGACCCGCTCCTGCACGACCACGCGCGGGTCGGCGCGCAGCTTCGGGTGGAGCTGGCCGTAGCCCACATCCACCGCGTAGACCTTGGCGGCGCCGCGCTGGAGCAGGACGTCGGTGAACCCGCCGGTGGACGCGCCCAGGTCCACGCAGGTGCGCCCCTCGGGCGAGAGCCCGAACTCGTCCAGCGCCTTCTCCAGCTTGAGCCCGCCGCGGGAGACGTACCGGAGCTGCTCCTTG
>JBAIWU010000536.1:0-2975 GCA_037917155.1 Candidatus Eiseniibacteriota bacterium | reverse complement strand
CAGGCGCGAGCGCATCGCGCGCGCCGCGCCGAGCGCCGCGTTGCCCGTGAAGTACGTGCCGCTCGAGGCGTAGGCGCCGTCGTCGTACGGCGTGGCGTCGGTGTCGGCGACGGTGAGCGCGATGTCGTCGAGGTCGGCGCACAGGCACTCCGCGGCCAGCTTCGCGATGAGCGTGTCGAGCCCGGTGCCGAGGTCCGTGCCGCCCGAGAGGAGCATGAACGTCCCGTCGCCGAGCAGCGTGACCGTGGCGTTCGACGAGTCGATGCCCGGCAGGCCCGAGGCCTGCTGGATGATCGCGACGCCCTTGCCGACGCGCACGTCGGGATCGTCGCTCGCGCCCTTCCGGCCCCACTCGATCATCGCCGCGCCCTGCTCGATCGCCGTGCCCAGGCCGCAGGAGGCGATCGTCTGCGCCGTGCTCTCGCGGCCCTCGCCGAGCACGCGGAGAATCTCGAGCGTCATCCCCTCGCGCACGCGGTTCTTCTCGAGCAGCGCGAGCGGGTCCATCGCCAGCATCCCGGCGAGCTCGGCGCACGCCAGCTGCACGGCGTACGAGCCCTGCGGCGCGCCGTAGCCCTGGTACGCGCCGCACGGCGGGACGTTCGAGTACCAGCTCGTGACCTCGAAGCGCACGTTCTCGCACGGCAGCAGCGGCAGGCTCTTCGAGCAGGCGTTCATCGGCACGGTCAGGCAGTGCGCGCCGTACGGTCCGGTGTTCGCCGCGACCTCCATCCTCATCGCGGTCAGCCGGCCGTCGCGCTTCGCGCCCAGCGTCACCTTGATCGACATTGGATGGCGCGTGCGCGCGGCGATGAACTCCTCCTCGCGCGTGTAGCGGTAGAGCACCGGCCGGCCCGTGACCCACGTCGCCCACGCCGCGACCTCCTCGAGCACGATGTCCTGCTTGGAGCCGAAGCCGCCGCCGATGCGCTCCTTGATCACGCGGATGCGGTTCTCGCTGATCCCGAGCACGCGCGCCACGATCCGGCGCACGTGCCACGGCACCTGGGTGGCGCCGTGGATCACGAGGCGGTCGCCCTCCATGCGCGTGAAGACGATGTGCGGCTCGAGCGGGGTG
Source organism: Candidatus Eiseniibacteriota bacterium (assembly GCA_037917155.1). Taxonomy (GTDB): domain Bacteria; phylum Eisenbacteria; class RBG-16-71-46; order RBG-16-71-46; family RBG-16-71-46; genus CAIXRL01. Next base: position 1,897 of record JBAIWU010000536.1, on the reverse strand, counting down.
CACTGGACCTGTGCGGTCTCGTACGTGCGCTCGAGCACGACGTCGGCCTCGGCGAGTCCGGCGTCGACGTCGCCGATGCCGCCGGAGACGCTCGCGGCCAGGTTGCGGCGCGGCTCGGCGTGGATGGGGAAGGGGTAGAGGATGCGCCCCTCGCGCGGGTCGGCGCCCTCGGGCGCTGGCACCGCGGGTTCGCCCGAGAGGAACTCCATCGCGCCGCCGTGCAGCGCCGGCGCGCCCGGCGCGCGCGCCGCCTCGACCGACAGCACCGGCGGCAGCACCTCGTACTCGACCCGGATCCGCCGCAGCGCCTGCTCGGCGATCTCCGGCGTCTCGGCGACCACCGCGGCCACGCGGTCGCCCACGTGCAGGACCTTGTGGCCGAACATGCGCCGGTCGTACGGCGAGGGCTCCGGGAAGCCCTGGCCCGCCTGATTGTACCAGACGTCCGGGCAGTTCTCGTGCGTGATCACCATGACCACGCCCGGCATCGCCTCGGCGCGGCGCGTGTCGATGCGTTTGACGTACGCGTGCGCGTGCGGCGAGCCCAGCATCTTGAGGTGGCACGTGCCGGGCACGACCATGTCCTCGACGTACGCCTTCTCGGCGCGCGCGAGGCGGGGGCCGTCCACCTTGCGGGCGGCCTTGCCCACGAGGCGCAGGTCGTCGCGGAACTCCTGTACGGGCGCCGCCGGAGCCTGCGGGTCGCGCAGCCGCCGCGCCGCCAGCTCGACGGCCGCAAACGTCTGCTCGTAGCCCGTGCAGCGGCAGAACACCCCGGAGAACGCGTCGCGGACCTGTTCGCGCGTCGGCGCGGCGTGGCGCGCGAGCAGCGCGCGCGCGGCGAGCACGAGCGCCGGCGTGCAGTAGCCGCACTGCACGATCCCCGCGTCCACGAACGCCGACTGGATCGCCGACAGCTCGCGGTTCGACGCCATGCCCTCGACCGTGTCGATGCGCTTGCCGTCGACCTGGCCGGGCACCAGCAGGCAGGAGTTCACCGCGCGACCGTCGAGCAGGATCGTGCACATGCCGCAGTGCCCGTGGCCCTCGCAGCCGTTGCGCACCGAGAGCAGGTGCTCGCGCCGCAGCAGGTCGCGCACGCGCTCGCCGGGCTTCGCCTCGAGCTCGCGGCGCGTGCCGTTGAGCGTGACCGTGATCCTCATCGGCGGCCTCCCTTCGCGGCCGCGGCCGCGTGCAGCGCGATCGCGACCAGGCTGCCCGCCTCGTGCCGCCGCAGCGCCGCGCTCGCGATGGGCGAAGGCGACGGCCGCACGGCCGCACGCACGATCGCCTCGATCGTGTCCGCGTCCGGCAGCGGCCGGCCGTCCAGCGCCGCCTCGGCGGCCGGCACGCGCACGACGGCACGGGCGATGCCGGCGATCGCGAGCACGGGATCGCGCACGACCCCGCGCGCGAGCGTCGCCGAGACGGCCACGCTCACGATCGAGCGCGCGCCGGAGGACTCGCGCAGGTTGCGGCAGGCGGCGATCCGTCCGGCCGCGGGCCGGGGCAGCTCGATCCGGGTGACCAAGCCGGGCACGGGCCGCGCGACCCAGGCAGCGACCGGCACCCGCTTCGCCGCGCCCGTTCCGGCGACGGCGAGCGTCGCGCCGAGCGCGACGAGCATGGGGACGACGTCGCTCTGGGGCAGCAGCGCCGCGACGTGGCCGCCGAGCGTGCCGGCCTCGCGGATGCCGCGCGGCCGGACCTGCGCGATCGCGGCCTTGAGGGGCGCCGGCACGCGGCGGTCGTCGAGCAGGCGCTGCAGCGTCACGCACGCGCCGATCGCGAGCCGGCCGGACCGGGCCTCGACCCGGTCGAGGCCGAGGCCTTCGAGCGCGATCAACTGCGCGGGGGCGGCCTCGAAGTCCGCGGAGTTGAGGTACGTGCCGCCGGC
>JBAIWU010000535.1:0-8398 GCA_037917155.1 Candidatus Eiseniibacteriota bacterium | reverse complement strand
ACGGCCGCGCGTCGCAGCCTCGCCGCCCGCGCCGCGCGCCAGCACGCGCCCGAGCGCCCAGGCAGCGTGCCCGCGCACGAGCGGCGAGGCGTCGCGCTCGAGCGCGCCCGCCAGCGCGGGCACGGCGCCGGGCTCGCCGCGGTTGCCCAGCGCCACGCAGACGTTGCGGGCCAGCCCTTCGCGGTCGGCGCGACGGATGGGGCTCGTCGCGAACAGCGCGCGGAACTCCGTTTCGTCGAGCGCGAGGAGGCGCTCGAGCGTCCAGCCGGCCAGCGCGCGCGCGTGCAGGCGGGCCTCGCGCGCCGGGGGCGCGAAGCGGTTCCACGGGCACGCCTCCTGGCAGAGGTCGCAGCCGAAGATCCAGTCGCCCACCAGGGGCCGCAGGTCGCGCGGGATGGGCCCGCGGTGCTCGATCGTGAGGTAGGAGATGCACAGCCGCGCGTCGACCTGGTACGGCGCGACGATGGCGCGCGTGGGGCAGGCGTCGATGCAGCGCGTGCACGTGCCGCAGTGCTCGCGGGGCAGCGGCGCGTCCGGTTCGAGCTCGCGGTCCAGCAGCACCTCGCCGAGCAGGAACCACGAACCGAGCGACGCCGACAGCAGCCCGGAGTGCTTGCCGATCCAGCCGAGCCCGGCGCGCTCGGCCCAGCCGCGCTCGAGGATCGCGCCCGTGTCGGAGTACCAGAGCGAGCCCGAGCCGGGGAAGAGCTCCCCGCGGATCCAGCGCTCGAGCTCGCCGAGCGTCTCGGTCATGACGCGGTGGTAGTCCTCGCCGGCCGCGTAGCGCGCGATGCGGCCGAGCCGCGCGTCGCGCTCCGGCTCGGCCGCGGGCGGGTGGCAGAGCGCGACGCACAGCACCGAGCGGACGCCCTCGACGAGCCGCGACGGATCGGCGCGCCGCGCGCGGTGCTTCTCGCTCGCGAGCCACGCCATGCTCCCGTGCCGGCCGGCGGCCAGCCACGCCTCGTAGCGCTCGCGCGCCTCGAGCGGGCCCACGCGCGCAACGCCCGCGGCGTCGAAGCCGAGCTCGAGCGCCCGCGCCTTGAGCCGCGCCGTCGGCGTCACCCGCGGCCCCGCGTCAGTGCTTGCGCGTCGAGTCGGGCTCGGCGTCCGGAACGGACGGCGGGCGGTGCCCCGGCGCCTTCTTGCCGTGCCCGTGCGCGGTCGAGTCCGCGCGGGCGGTCGAGTCGCGCGGCGCGCCGTGCGGCGGGCGCGCGGGACGCGGCGTCGGCGCGCGTCGCTTGTGCAGCGTGTCGGCCGGGGCCGCGGGGGCCGACGGCTTGTAGTGGGGCGGCGGCGGACCCGCCGGTTCGGCCGGGGGCGAGGGCATCGGTGGCGCGGGCTCGTGCATGACGGGCGGCATGACGCCCTGGTCGCGGTAGAGGCGCAGCTCGCGTTCGCCCTCGTCCACCATGCGCGCCGTGCGCGACTGCAGGTCGGACTCGGTGATGGCCGGCGCGCCGGCGCCCAGCCGGACGCGCGGGATCGCGGTCTCGTCGGCGCGCTCGCCCAGCGCGCCGGCGCGGCGCTGGAGCTCGACCAGGTCCGGCCCCTTGTTGAAGACCACGTTGTTCACGCGGCCCACGTTGACGATCGCGTGGAAGCGACTGCCGCCCGAGGGCAGGTGCGCCGCGAACGTCGCCTGCTGCGCGACGTTGCGCGCGGTGAACTGCGACACCGGCGCGTACGTGAAGACGCCGTCCGGCACCGTGTCGAACCGGTCGTACGTCGCCGGGGGCAGCGGCGCCCAGCCGATGTAGTCGTTCGACTCGACCCACGCGACCCACGCCGGGCCCCACACCGGGCCGGGCGCCCACACCCAGCCCTGGTACTCGTCGTAGAACCACGTGCCGTAGTGGTAGGTGATCCAGCCGAACGGCTCGTACGTGTTCCAGATCCAGCCGTAGTAGTCCGACGGCTCCCACCAGCCGTCCTGGTAGGGGCGCCACGCGACGAAGTTCACGCGCGGGCGGAACACCCAGCCGTAGGGCTCGACGAGCGTCCAGTCGCCCTCGTCCTGCAGCTCGTCGTAGAAGACGCGGTAGGCGGGCGGCAGGCCGATGCGCGCGGCCGGCTCGGCGTGGGACGTGTAGGCCGATGAGCCGGCCCCGCCCTGCTGGTCGGTGGCGGCGCAGCCGGCGACGAGCGCCAGGAGCGCGGTCAGGGCGACGGCGAACGCGGTTCGGCGTGTCACGTGGTCCTCGCGATCGGGCGGAGCGGGGGCTCCCGCCGGGAGTCTACAACGATCCCCGCGCGGGGGTTCCGCGCCGGGCGGTCAGAGCCGCTTGTAGTTCGGGCCGCCGCCCCCTTCGGGCGTGGTCCAGGTGATGATCTGGTACGGGTCGGCGATGTCGCACGTCTTGCAGTGGACGCAGTTCGCGGCGTTGATGCGCAGCTTGAGCTCGCCGGGCTTGGCCTCGTCCGGCACCATCTCGTACACGTTCGCGGGGCAGAAGTGCTGGCAGGGGTTGCCGTACTCCTGCCGGCAGCGCGTCGCGCACACGCTCGTGTCCGCGACGACGAGGTGCACGGGCTGGTCCTCGTCGTGCATCGTGCCCGAGAGGTAGACGTCCGCGAGCTTGTCGAACGTGAGCGTGCCGTCCGCCTTCGGCGCCGCGGGCCTGCCCGCGGGGTGCGTTTCGGCCAGCGTGCGCATGCGCTCGTGCCCGGCGTGTCCCCTGAGCCGGTCGCCGAACGGGTCGCGCCCGCCGAACAGCATCTGGAATCCGGTCCGCGGCAGCGCCTGCCACAGGCCGCCGTCGAACGCCTGGTGGAAGTTGCGCATGGAGCGCAGCTCGTCGGCGGCCCACGACGCGTTCACGCGCGTCTCGTAGCCCGCGAGGCGCTCCTTCGAGAAGTCCTTCGCGAGCATGCACTCGAAGAGCGTCTCGGCGGCGAGCATGCCGGACTTGATCGCGAGGTGGATGCCCTTGAGCCGCCCGCCGTTCAGGAACCCGCCCGAGTCGCCCGCGATCAGCAGCCCGTCGGCCGAGAGCTTCGGCATCGCGTACCAGCCGCCCTCGGGGATGGCCTTCGCCCCGTACGCGACCGGCTTGCCGCCCTCGAGCAGCGCGCGCACGAGCGGATGCGTCTTGAAGCGCTGCAGGTTCGCGTGCGGGTCGCTCGCGGGATCGGGCGAGTCGAGCCCGGTGCAGAAGCCCACCGCCCAGAGCGTGTCGCTCATGCCGTAGACGAACCCGCCGCCGAACGTGTTGGCCGGCAGCGGCCAGCCCATCGTGTGGATGACGTGCCCCGTGCGCGCGCGGCCCGCGGGCACCTCCCAGAGCTCCTTCACGCCCGTGGCGTACACCTGCGGGTCGCGCCCGACCGTCAGGCCGAGCGCGCGCTCGAGCTGCTTCGTCACCGTGCCGCGCGGCCCCTCGCAGAGCACCGTCGCCTTCGCGACGCAGTCGGCGCCGGGCTGGTACGTGCCCTTGTGCGAGCCGTCCTTCGCGACGCCCTTGTCGCCCGTGCGCACGCCGCGCACGCGGCCGTCCTCGACGAGCGGCGACTGCGCCGGCGTCTCCGTGGCGACGAGCACGCCCTTCGCCTCGGCGATCCCCGCCATCCAGCGCGTGAGGTCGGCGAGGCTGACGATGAAGTTGCCCTCGTTGTGGAGCGCCGGCGGCAGGAACGGCAGCTTGAACGTGCCGCGCTCGGAGAGGATGTGGACCTCGTCGCCGGTCACCGGCGAGGCGAGCGGGCAGCCCTGCGCCTCGAAGTCCGGCACCAGCTCGCGCAGCCCGCGCGGGTCCATGACCGCGCCGGAGAAGCCGTGCGCGCCCACCTCGGCGGCCTTCTCGAGCACCGCGATGCTGGTCTCGCCGATCGGCTCGCCGGGCGCGCCGGCGGCGACCGCCCGGTCGTGCTGCTCGATCAGGCTCGCGAGGTGGATCGCGCCCGCGAGCCCCGCGGGCCCGGCTCCCACGAACTGGACGTCGAACTCCAGGACTTCGCGCTCCACGACGACCTCCGGGGGATGGTCAGCGCGCGGCGCCCGCGGCGTGCTCCGCGTGGGCCTGCGCCTCGAGCCAGCGCTCGCAGTCGATCGCGGCCATGCAGCCGCTGCCGGCCGCGGTGACCGCCTGGCGGTAGACCGAGTCGAACACGTCGCCGGCGGCGAAGACGCCATCGACGCTCGTGTACGTCGTTCCGGGCCTCACCTGCACGTAGCCCTTCGCGTCGAGCGCGAGCTGGCCGCGCAGGAAGTCCGTGTTGGGCTTGTGGCCGATCGCGACGAACACGCCGTCGATGGGCATCTCGGTGACGACGCCCGTCTTCGTGTCGCGCAGCTTCACGGCCGTGACCCGCTTGTCCTTCTCGCCGATCACCTCGTCGACGACGGCGTTCCACACGACGCGGATCTTCGGGTTCGCGAGCGCGCGCTCCTGCATGATCTTCGAGCCGCGGAGCTGGTCGCGGCGGTGGACGAGGATCACCTCCTCGGCGAAGCGGGTCAGGAACGTCGCCTCCTCGAGCGCGGTGTCGCCGCCGCCGACCACGATCACGCGCTTGCCGCGGAAGAAGAAGCCGTCGCAGGTCGCGCACGCGCTGACGCCGAAGCCCATGAACTGCTGCTCGCTCGGCAGGCCCAGCAGCATCGCGCTCGCGCCGGTCGCGACGATGACGCTCTTCGCCTCGTGCTCGACGCCGTCCGCCCAGACGCGGAACGGGCGGCGCGAGAAGTCCACGCGCTCGACGGTCGCGTCGACGATCTCGGTGCCGAAGCGCTGCGCCTGCGCCCGGAACTTCTCCATCAGCTCGGGTCCCAGCACCCCGTCGGGAAACGCGGGGTAGTTCTCGACCTCGGTCGTGATCGTGAGCTGGCCGCCGGGCTGCAGGCCGGAGAAGAGCAGCGGCTTGAGGTTCGCGCGCGCGGCGTAGATGGCCGCGGTGTAGCCGGCGGGGCCGGAGCCGAGGATGACGACGTCGTGCAGGCGGGACACGAGGCCTCCGATGCGGGTGAAGGGAATCGCGAGCGAGGATATTAGCGGGCGCCCGGGCGGGCCGCTACCGGCCGCGCGGCGCCCCTGCATCCCGTTGGAGTCGCCGGGGCGCGGAACGGCGCCACGGCTTGTCGCGGACTGGACGCTCGCGGGGGGCGCCGGCCGCGCCGAAGCGGGCGCGCGCGGCTTCGCCCGCCGCCGGAGCGTGGGTTAGAGTGCGCGACATGGAGCAACAGGTCCTGAGCCGCGTGATGGTCGAGTGCAGCGCGCTCGGCTTCCAGGCCGTCATCACGAGCCTGCTGGCCGTCGCCTGCGCCGGCCTGTGGCGCCGGCAGCGCCGCCCGTACTTCCTCACTTGGGCGCTGGCGTGGGGGCTCTACGCGCTGCGGCTGGCGAGCATGTCCACGTACCTCGTGCATCGCGACCCGGTCTGGCTCGCGGTGCACCAGACGCTCACCGGGCTCGTGGCGCTGCTGCTGCTGTTCGCGGCGCTGCAGTTCTCGCGCGACCTGCGCTGGCACCCCGGGTTCCTGTGGCTGGGGCTGCTCGCGCTCCTGTGGGGCTGGGGCTCGATCTACGTCATCCACTCCATGGTCGCGGCCGGCATCGTCTCGGTGCTGTTGCTCTCGTTCGTGACCGCGTGGACCGGCGCGACGTTCTGGCGGCACCGCGCCCGCGTGCCGTCGCGCTCGGCGCCCGTGCTCGCATGGACGTTCTGGCTGTGGAGCCTGCACCACCTCGACTACCCGCTGCTGCGCCGCTTCGGCAACGGGGCGCTCTACGGCGTGTTCGCCGACGTGCTGTTCATCGTCGTGACCGCGCTCGGGACGCTGTTCCTGGTGCTCGGCGACGAGCGGCGCAAGCTCGCCGGGCGCAACGAGCAGCTCGAGCAGCTCACGCGCCTGCTGCTGCGCGCGCAGGAGGACGAGCGGCGCCGCATCGCGCGCGAGCTCCACGACGAGGCCGGGCAGCTGCTCACGGTGGTCAAGATGGAGCTCGACCTCGACAACCGGACCGAGGCGAGCGCGCTCGTGAGCCGCGTGCTGTCCAAGGTGCGCGACCTGAGCAACCTGCTGCGTCCCGCCGCGCTGGACGACCTCGGGCTGCTGCCCGCGCTGCGCGACCTCGTGCAGGACTTCGCGAAGCGCACCCGCGTCGAGGCGACGATCGAGACCGCCGGCTCGGCGCGCAAGTTCGCGCCCGAGCTCGAGGTCGCGATCTACCGCGTCGTGCAGGAGGCGCTCACGAACATCATGCGCCACTCCGACGCGCGCACGGTGCAGGTGCGGCTCGACGTCGCGCCGCGCGAGGTCACGGTGCAGGTGCGGGACGACGGCACCGGCGCCGCCGACGCGGTGACGCCCAACCTCGGCATGCTGTTCATGCGCGAGCGCGTCACCGAGCTTGGCGGCGCCCTGGACGTGGGCCCGGTCGGGCCCGCCGACGGCATCGCCGGGCGGGGCGGATTCCGGGTTCTCGCACGCATTCCATTGCCTGCCGAGGACTGACCGGCCGGTTCCCTGTCCGTGGAACTGCGGAGGCGCCTCCGTAATTCCACGCAGGCCGGCCCCGCCGCGGGCCCGGAGCCCCATGCGACCAAAGGATATCCGTATTACTCCGCATGGAGTCCGGCCCGCCCGGGTGCGACATTCCCTGTGTGAACACGAAGCGCCCGCATCCGCGACCCGACGACGCCCACGAGCCCGCGCCCAACGGCAACGGCGCCGACGCGGCGTCGCGCCCGGGAGCCGGCGGCCCGCTGGGCGAGCTCCGCCTGCTCGCGATCAACCACCACAGCGCCACGATGGGCGAGTTCGAGCGGGCGGCGCTCGGCCCCGAGGCGCTCGAGGACCTGCGCTCGAGGCTCGACACGGGCGGGCTCGACAACGTGGTGCTCTCGACCTGCAACCGCCTCGAGCTCTACTGGCGCTCGCTGGGCCTGAAGTCCGACCTCGGCGTCGAGGAGGTCTTCCGCCGCGCGACCGGCGCCGCGCACGAGACCGGCGTGCTGCTGCGCGCGAGCGGCGAGCAGGCGGCGCAGCACCTGTTCCGCGTTGCGTGCGGGCTCGACTCGCTGCTGCTCGGCGAGGGCGAGGTGCTCGGCCAGGTGCGCCAGGCGCTGGAGACGAGCAGCGCCGGCGACTTCATGGGCGGCGTGTTCCGCTCCGCGCTCCGCTGCGGCGGCTTCGCGCGCTCCGAGACCGCGATCGGCGAGGGCGCGATGTCCGTGGCGTCGGCCGGCGCGCAGCAGCTCGTCGTCGCTGTCGCCGAGGTGGCCTCGCCGCGGGTGATCGTCGTCGGCGCGGGCGAGACCGGAACGCGCGCGGCGCGCCACCTGCGCGCCGAGGGGCTGGCCCGGATCGTGATCGTGAACCGCACGCTCGAGCGCGCGCAGCAGCTCGCCGCGTCGCTCGGCGCCGAGGCCGCCGGCCTCGACGCGCTGCCCGCGCTCCTGCACGACGCCGACGCGGTCATCGCCGCGGCGCACGCGCCCACGTTCCTCGTGGCGGGCGACGCCGTGCGCGCGGCCATGGTCGCGAGGCCGGGGCGCGCGCTCGTGCTGGCCGACGTCTCGATGCCGCGCGCGATCGATCCGTCCGTGCGCGCGCTGCCGGGCGTGACGCTGCACGACATGCTCGGGCTGGACGCGCTGGTGCAGGAGAACCGCGCGCGCCGCGAGCGCGAGATCCCGCACGTCGAGACCGTGATCCAGCGCGAGCTGAGCCAGCTCCGCTCGTGGGCCCACCATCAGCTGCTGCGCCCGCTCATGGCGGACTTCCGCGAGCGCGCCGAGGCCATCCGGCTCGCCGAGCTGCGCCGGCTCTCCGCCGAGGACCTCGGCAGCGCCGAGGCGCTCGACAAGCTCACGCGCCGGCTCGTCGAGCGGCTGATCGCCATCCCCATCGCCACCATGCGCGAGGCCCGGCCCGAGACGCTCGATTCATGCGGCCTGCAGTGCCTGCGCCGCCCCACCACGGAGCCGAACAATGGAACGGGCTAGGATCGGAACGCGCGGCAGCGCGCTCGCCCGCTGGCAGGCCGACCACGTGCGCGCCCGCCTCGCGGAGCTGGACCCCGGGCTCGAGACCGAGATCGTCGAGATCCGCACGACCGGCGACGAGCTGCAGGACCTGCCGCTGGCGCAGCTCGAGGGCATCGGCTTCTTCACGACGGCAATCGAGCGCGCGCTGCGCGCCGGCGAGGTCGACGTCGCGGTCCACAGCTTCAAGGACCTGCCGGTCGAGACGTCGCCGGACCTGGCGATCGCCGCCGTGCCCGTGCGTGCCCCGGTCGAGGACGCGCTCTGCGCCCGCGACGGCCTCACGCTCGACGCGCTGCCCGCCGGCGCGCGCGTCGGCACGTCCAGCGCGCGCCGCATCGCGCAACTGCGCGCGCGGCGGGGCGACCTCGACATCCGGCCGCTGCGCGGCAACGTGCCGACGCGCCTGGAG
>JBAIWU010000534.1:0-2450 GCA_037917155.1 Candidatus Eiseniibacteriota bacterium | reverse complement strand
CGTGGTCGGGCGCGGACGGCAAGCGATACGGCACGGCGCATCGCACCGACGTCGCGGGCGCGGGCGGCGTCGCGGGGCTGGTCCACGGTGACGCCGCGATGTTCCTCGCGGGCGTGTTCGTGGGCAGCCGCGAGCCCGCCGGCCGCGGCCCGCGCCGCCTCGAGTACGGACCGGGCGGGCTGCCCGACACGCTCGCGGAGTACGCGCCCGCGCTCGGGCAGGCGTTCTTCATCGGCGACGGCCGCGCCGGAGGGGCCGTGCAGACGTTCCGCGCACCGCGCGGCGCGACGCGGCTCTTCCTGGGCTTCGTGGACTCGGCCTCGCCCGGAACCCCGTCGGCGCCGCCGGGCGCCTACGGCGACAACCGGGGCGAGCTCGCTGTGACGTGCCTGGTGACGACGGCGCGCGCGCCGGAGCGCGGCCGGGCGAAGGCGCGTCCCGACAGCGACGCGCGCCGCTGAAGCGCCGTCGCGCGCGACGCCATCCGTGGCGGCTCCTCCCGCCGTCGCGGCGCCGATCGCTGCGCCCTTCGGTTCGCTCTGGCGCGCCGGGCTCGCGGAGTGCGAGACTGCGCGCCGCTCACGCCGCCGAACACTCGCGGGCCGGGATCCCGGCCGGCACCGGCGAGCCGGGTCCGTCCATCCCCGGCCGCCGAACCCCACGGAGGTTGCGCCCCCATGAGAATCGCCGCGCCCGCGCTCGTGCTCGCCTGCCTGCTGCCGCACGCCGTGTCCGCCCAGTCCGCTCCCGCTCAAGGAGAGGCCCGTCCGCTCGTCGTCACGACGGCGGTGCGCGCCCGCGGCGAGATCCGGCTCGACGGCCGGCTCGACGAGGCCGACTGGGCGGGCGCGCCCGCCACGGACGCGTTCACGCAGCTCGATCCCGCGGAGGGCCGGCCCGCCACGCAGCCGACGCAGGTGCGCGTGCTCTACGACGACACCTACCTCTACGTCGGCGCGCGCCTCGCGGACTCGGGCCCCGTGACCGGGCGGCTGGGGCGACGCGACATGGACGCCGGAGACTCGGACTGGTTCCGCGTGTTCCTCGACAGCTACCACGACCAGCGCACGGCGTTCGGCTTCGAGGTGAATCCGGCGGGCGTGCGGCGCGACGAGATCCGCACGGTCGACGTGGACGACGACAGCTGGGATCCCGTCTGGGACGCCGCCACGCAGGTGGACTCGAGCGGCTGGACCGCCGAGATGCGGATCCCGTTCAGCCAGCTCCGCTTCTCGGGCGCGCTCGAGCAGGTCTGGGGCGTCCAGTTCGAGCGCGTGATCGGACGGCTCAACGAGGACGCGCTCTCGACCTACATCCCCAAGACCGAGCGGGGCGGCGTGCCGCTCTACGGCCACCTCGTGGGCCTGCGCGACCTGCGCGCGACGCACCACCTCGAGCTGCTGCCGTACACGCTCTCCAAGTCGGAGTTCGTGGACCCGGCGGGCGACCCGTTCCGCTCGCTGCCGCAGGGCTCGATGGCGGCGGGGCTGGACCTGCTCTACGGCATCAGCTCGAGCCTGACGCTCAACGCCGCCATCAACCCCGACTTCGGCCAGGTCGAGGTGGACCCCGCCGTGGTCAACCTCGGCGTCTACGAGACGTTCTTCCAGGAGAAGCGCCCGTTCTTCGTCGAAGGCAGCGAGATCTTCGCGTTCGGCGCCAACGGCACGAGCGGCGGCCAGATCTTCTACAGCCGGCGCATCGGCCGCGCGCCGACCCTGTCGCCGCCGGCGGGCTCGCAGTTCGACGTCCCCGCCGCGACGACGATCCTCGGCGCCGGCAAGCTCTCGGGCAAGCCCGGCGGCTGGTCCGTGGGCGTGATCGAGGCCGTGACGTCGAAGGAGGAGGCGCGCTATCGCACCGCGGCCGTGAGCGACGGCCGCTTCGCGGTGGAGCCGCTCTCGAACTACCTCGCGGGCCGCGCGCGGCGCGAGTGGCGCGGCGGCCAGTCCATCCTCGGCGGCATCGTGACGGCGGTGAACCGCGACCTCGCGACGCCCGAGCTGGCCGCGGCGCTGCACGCCTCGGCGTACGCGGGCGGCGTCGACTTCCACCACGAGTGGGGCCGGCGCACGTGGGCGCTCTCGGGCGACGCCGAGGGCAGCCGCGTGCAGGGCTCGACGAGCGCGATCGTCGCGACGCAGACGCGATCCAACCACTACTTCCAGCGCCCGGACGCAACCCACCTCGGCGTGGACTCGAGTGCGACCTCGCTCAACGGCTACTCGGCGAACCTGCAGCTCGCCAAGCAGTCCGGCCGCCACTGGCGCGGGCAGGTCGGCAGCGCCTTCACGAGCCCGAAGTACGAGGTCAACGACCTCGGCTTCTCGTACCGCACCGATCGGCGCGACTTCCAGACCGACCTGAGCTACCTCGAGAACACGCCCGGGCCGCTCTTCCGCCGCTGGAACGTGAGCGCCACCGGCCGGCTCGAGCGCAACTACACATGG
>JBAIWU010000533.1:0-3643 GCA_037917155.1 Candidatus Eiseniibacteriota bacterium | reverse complement strand
CGGCCCGCCGCGAGCGGCAGCCGCCACACCGTGACGCCGCGGCGCGCCAGGGTGCGCTCGCGCGCCGCGGGCGCGTCCCGGCCGCACGCGACCACGGTGCCGTGCGCGAGCGCCGGCGCGAAGAGCTTGAGTGAGTGCGGCAGCGAGAGGCGCGTGTCGCACACGACGCGCAGCGGCTGGTGCGCGCCGCGCGCGTGCCGCGCCGTCAGCTCGGGATCGTCGGCGCGCGCCGTGCCGGCGCCGACCACGACGACGTCGCTCGCCGCACGCAGCGCGTGGCCGCGGCGGCGCGCGGGCTCGCCCGTGATCCAGCGCGCGCGGCCCGCCTCGTCGGCGATGCGCCCGTCGGCGCTCGCGGCCACCTTCCAGGTGACGCGCGGCAGCCCGTGCGCGTGGACGCCCAGGTAGCCGCCCAGCTCGAAGCGCGTCTCGCGCGCGCCCACGCCCAGCTCGACGGCGATCCCCGCGGCGCGCAGCGCGCGCAGGCCGCGGCCGTCGACGATGTCGTGCGGGTCGCGCAGCGCCACGACGCAGCGCTGCACGCCCGCGGCGATCACCGCCTCCGTGCACGGCGGCGTGCGGCCCTGGTGCGCGCACGGCTCGAGCGTCACGTAGAGCGTGGCGCCGCGCGCCCGGCGGCCGGCCTGCCGCAGCGCCTCGACCTCGGCGTGCGGGCCGCCCAGCACGTGGTGCCAGCCCGCGCCCACGACCCGGCCGCCGCGCACGAGCACCGCGCCCACGATCGGGTTGGGCGCCGTGCGCCCGCGGCCGCGCAGGGCGAGCCGGAGCGCGCGCATCATGTAGGCGTGGTCTGTGGCGACGGCTGGCATGGCGCTCCCGGCCGGATCAGGTGTGGAAAGGCCCCGCAGTGACGGTTCACCACGGGGCCCCGGCGATCGACGGAAGAAAACGCGGAAGCGGCCCCCGCGGGCCACGGCCGGCCACGGGGGCGGTTTCCGGGTTTCCTCCTTCTCTCATCCCGACTTTCACGGTCGGCCCCGGAATCGCACCGGGTCCACCCGTCCCTGCAATGGCAACGGGTTCGCGGGCTCTACCGCCGGTGGGGACTTGCGCCCCGCCCCGAAGGAGAAAAGCGGTCCCGAGGATACGCGCCGCCCCGCCGGGGCGTCAAAAGCCGCGCCCCGGGCCGCGCCGGCGGCTCAGTAGTGGATCGCCACCCGGCCCGTGAAGAGCGTCCAGGCCACCCGCGAGGCCGGGACGAAGCGCGTGCCCAGCTCGATCCCGACGCCGACGGTGGTCATGCGGCGCGGCATCAGCGTGGCGTCGAGCGCCAACTCGGGCTTGACCTCGCCCACCGCGAGGTCGGAGAAGCCCGCGCCGCCCGCCGAAACGACGAGGTCGGCGCGCGGGCTCGCGACGCCCGGCCCGAACGACCAGCGCGTGACCGGCCCGCGCGAGGGCAGGTAGGTGAACAGCATCGCCGCCTCGAACAGGCTGTAGTCGAGCCCCGCCTGGATGCTGCCGCGCGTCACATTGCTCGAGCCCAGCAGGTCGAACGAGAGCGTCGGGCCGACGCGCCACTTCGCCCCCATCGGGTAGTCGATGCCCGCGGCCGCGGAGAGCGAGCCGCCCGGCGCCAGCGAGTCCGAGACGATCGCCCCGAAGCCGATCGCCACGTGGCCGCGCCAGGCGTCGAGCCGCATGATCGCCGCGCGCGCGGGCGTCCCGGCGCACGCGAGCGCCAGCAATGCCGCCACGATCCCCCATCGCATCGTCCGCATCGGCCGTCCTCCCGTGTCCGCGTGCCTACCCCGCGGCGTCACGCGTTGTGCCGGATTTCGAGCACGTCGCCGTCCTGCACCCGGTACTCCTTGCCCTCGAGGCGCAGCACGCCCCTCTCGCGCGCCTTGGCGTGGCTGCCCAGCCCGACCAGCTCGGCGTACGGCACCACCTCGGCGCGGATGAAGCCGCGCGCGAGGTCGGAGTGGATCTCGCCCGCCGCGTCCACGGCCGTGTCGCCGCGGTGGATCTCCCACGCGCGCACCTCGTCGGGGCCAACGGTGAAGAACGAGATCAGCCCCAGCAGCTCGTGGCAGGCGCGAATCACGAGCGAGAGGCCGTCCTGCGCGACGCCCAGCTCGGCGCGGAACGCGGCGCGCTCCTCGGGCGGCAGCGCGACGATCTCGCGCTCGGTGTGGGCGCGCAGCGTCACCGCGAGCGCGTGCCGGCCCAGCGCGGGGGGCGTGCGCGTCGAGGCGTCGTCCTGGTTCCACACCACGAGCAGCGGCTTCAGGGTCAGGAACTGGAAGCCCTTGAGCAGCCGCTCCTGCTCGTGGGTGAAGTCGACCTCGCGCAGCGGGCGCTCGGCCTCGAGCGCCTGGCGGCAGACCTGGAGCACCTCGCCCTCGGCGGCCGCCTCCTTCTTGCCGACCTTGAGCTCCTTCTCGATGCGCTCGAGGCGGGTCTCGGCGATCGCGAGGTCGTTCAGCACCAGCTCGGCCTCGAGCTCGCGCAGGTCGCGCAGCGGATCGACCCCCTTGGGGGCCGGCACGACCGGGTTCTCGAAGTCGCGCACCACGGCGACGAGCGCGTCGCACTGGCGCACGCCCGTGAACAGGTCCTGGCCCTTGCCCGGCTTGCCCTGCCCGGCGGCGGCGCTGTCGACGAACTGGATCGTCGCCAGCACGGTCTTCTTGGGGCTGAACATGGCCGTCTGGCGGTCGATCCGCTCGTCGGGCACCTTGACGACGCCCACGCGATCGCGCGCCGAGGCGCCGGGCGGCGCGGTCGCGCCCGCCCCCTGCATGAGGATCTCGAACAGCGTGGTCTTGCCCGACTGCGGCAGGCCGAGGATGCCGACTCGCTTCATGGTCTCGCGGAATGTGGGACGCGACGGCCCGATCCGCGGGCATGCACACCGGGATCGATCGGAAACAGAGGCCGCGACTCTACGGGCCTCCGGCGAGAGCCGTCAATCGGCGCGCGACTGCCGCTCGCGGTACGCCATCTGCAGCGCCGCGCGCACGCGATCGCTCAGCTCGAGCGGGGCGCCGACCGCCTCCTCGCACCGATAGAGCGAGATCGTCTGGCGGAGCGAATCGACCTCGACCTTGCAGTGGCTGCAGCCGCCGATGTGCTCGTTGATCTGGGACGTGAGCTCGGCGCGGGCGTCCTCGTCGAGGTACTCCCAGAGCTGGTCCAGCACTTCCTGGCAGGTGAGCTTGGTCACGAATCGCGAGCTCCAGCGATCATTCGGAATCCACGCGGCCCGTGCCCCGGCGGGGCGGACGAGGGCAGCACGCAACAGGTACCGGGGCCATGGGGCTCGGCATCCGACCTCGTTCCGGGTCCTTCGGATGCAGGGCGCGTCCGGAAGTTGTGGAGGAAATTTGCCCCGGCCGACCGGGCCATGTGTCGAAACGGAGCATGCCTTCAACCGCCCCGGAGCACAAGTCGCTGCGGCAGTGGCGGTCCCGGCGGCCCTCCGCGGGGCGGCCGCACGGCCGCCCGGATGGGGTGGTGACCCGTGCTGGGATCGAACCAGCGACACCCTGCTTAAAAGGCAGGTGCTCTACCGACTGAGCTAACGGGTCACCGCGTTGCGCCCGCGCCTGGCGCGGCCGCGCCGGCCCTCACGCCGATCTCCGCGCGACGCGCACAGTTATAGGCGGATCGCGAGGCC
>JBAIWU010000532.1:0-5786 GCA_037917155.1 Candidatus Eiseniibacteriota bacterium | reverse complement strand
CCTCGTCCCACGTCAGCCGGTAGCCGTAGGTGGCGCCCGCGCGCACGCCCGTGTCGGCGTACCTCACGCGGCCCGTGCCGTCGGGCGCCACCTCCGCCACACGCGCCCACGCCGTGGCGTCGCTCGTGCGTTCGACCGCGAGCGGGGTGTGCGCGGCGCCGTCCACCTGCCACTCGAGCTCGACCCGGCCCGCGACGACGCGCGCGGATGCCAGCGAGGCCAGCACGGGCGTGGGCAGGTCGAACGTGGACGCGTTGGTGTAGACGAGAACCTCGGGAACCGACGAGAGCTCGGCGAAGTCGGGCCGCCCGTCGTCGTCGAAGTCCGCGGTCACCAGCCTTCCCGCGAGGCGGGGAACGCGGATGACGCCCGACTCCGGGTCGTAGGTGCCGTCGGCCCGGGCGTGGAACTCCACGACGAAGTCGTCGTCGTTGCCCTGCGTGCGCACGGCGAACGCGTCATCGCGACCGTCGCCGTCGAAGTCCGCCACGACGCCGTCCGTGATCCCGTTCCATTGCTGCCCGGCCGCCGCCACGTAACGGCCGTCCGCGCCGCGCAGGAACGACTGCACGCCGCCGGGACCGGGGAAGCCGCCGTGCGTGCGGAACAGCACGAGGTCCCTCCTCCCATCGCCGTTCACGTCGCCGGGCAGCAGCTTGCGCAGGAAGGCCAGCGAATCCGGGCCCCATGCATCGGCGGCGACGGGCGGCACGTCGACCGAGTCCGGCGCCCCGAATCCCGACGCGCCGAGGCTGCGGCGGATCGTGAGGCGGAAGGCCGTGCAGCAATCCTGCACCCGCGCCGCGTACGCAAGATCGTCGCGCCCGTCGCCGTCGAGGTCGGCGGCGCAGCAGGCGAAGCGCGTCCAGTCCGAGCCCGGCGGCAGCGCGGCGTGCACGGCCTCGGGCATGCCGAACGAGCCCCCGGCGATTCCGTGGCGGATCTCGAGCGAGTCGCTCGCGGACCGGATCCACAGGTCGGCGAGGCCATCGCCGTCCGCGTCCCCGACCGCGATCGGCGCCGGGCCATCGAGCACCTGCGCGAGCGACAGGCGCGCGGCGCCGTCATTGAGCCAGCTGCTCAGGCTCGAGCCGTTCGTCGTCACGATCACGTCGTCCACGCCGTCGCCATCCTGGTCGAGGTGGGCGACGAGCTGCTCCCCTTCCAGCCAGATCACGCCCGGATCGAATTCGCCCGCGCCGCGGTTCACGAGACGCCGGATGCCACCGCCCCCCGGGATGGCCGGGCCGGGCTGGGAGACCAGCAGGTCGGGGCGGTGCCCGCGGACGAGTCGCGAGGCCGCCGGGACGCCTCCGCAGCAACAGGCGCCTGCCGCCGGCGGAAACGGGACCAACTGCACGCCACGCGAGCGCCCGACGGCGCTGCTGCGCAGCAGGTCGAACCCGCGATGTCCGACGAGCACGTCGGGCAGGCCGTCGCCGGTGAGATCCCCGACCGCGATCTCGCCCGGGTGGTTGTCGCCGGAGTAGTAGTCAGGACCCGTCACGAACCCGCCGTGCCCGTCGTTCCGGAGCACGAGGACCACCGATGCCTGGAACGGCATGTCCGTGCCCACGGTCGTGGCCAGGACATCCGGCAGGCCATCCCCGTCGACGTCCGCGATCACCTTGGCCTCGTCCAGGTTGGAGCCGGGGGGCGAGAAGGCGTAGTCGCGGCGCGGCCCGAAGCCGCCGGCGCCGTCGCCCGTCAAGATGGAGAACCGCGTGTACTGGCCCCAGGACAGGTCCACGAGGTCGCGGATCCCGTCGGCGTTCATGTCCACGAGCCGGACCGTGCTCCGGCTCCCGTCCACCACCTCGACGATCGAGGGCTCGCCGAACGTGCCGTCGCCGTGGCCGCGCGCGAGCGAGACGTTGTGAACGGCGTCGAACGGCCGGAACGCCACGATGTCCGGCGCGCCGTCGGGATCCACGCTCGCCACGTCGAAGTCGTAGACCGTGGACCCCGCGAAGCACGTGTCGGCCGGCGCGAACCGCCCGGTTCCGTCGTTGAGCCAGACGCCGAGACCCATGGAAGGGACACAGCTCGCGAGCAGGTCGGTGGAGCCGTCGCCGTTCACGTCGGCGAGCCTGATCTGCAGGACGATGCCGGGCATCGGCACGTCCGCGGGCCCGGAGAACGCGCCGCCCCCGAGCTGGCGGACCCACGTGACCCGGTTCGGCGCGCTCCGCGCGCAAGCGACATCGACTCGGCCGTCGCCGTCGAGGTCCCCGACCGCCAGCGGACCCGAGTACTCCGCCTGCACGCCACTGACCAGCGTGACCGGCGCGGCGAAGTGTCCGGCGCCGTCGTTGGCGAGCCATGCGACGTCGCCGCCCCGATGGGCGGCGATGTCGAGGCCGGGGGCGCCGTTCAACTCCGCCAGGGCGACGGCTCGAATGCCGGACTCGGTCGCGAACCGGTCCGGCTCGAGGAACGAGAACGACGCTGCGCCGGCGAGAGTCGCCAGCGCAGCGGACAGCAGCAGGGGGAGCAGGACGAGCGTGGGGCGTTTGATGGCATGCCTCCTTGCGTGGATTTCGTACGGCCGGGTCCGCGAGTCTTCTCGCAAGAAGCGAACCGGCGACGCGCCGCCATCCGAATTGCCCATGTGGACTCATATTCGGCGGCGTGGCTCGCCTGGCGCCCGCGGGCGGCGACCGGGGAACTGTCGTCGGGTCCGACACCGCGCGCCGCCGGCTCGACACCTGCGCGCCCGCCCGGCGTCGCGCGGCTTCAGCCCAGCGGCAGCTCGAGCAGGGAGACCGGCGCGAAGCTCGTGCGATGCAGCGGGCAGGGTCCGTGCGCGCGCAGCGCCTCGAGGTGGTCGGGCGTGCCGTAGCCCTTGTGCCGCGCGAAGCCGTATTGCGGCCAGACGCGGTCGAGCCGCGTCATGATCCGGTCGCGCACGACCTTGGCGAGGATGCTCGCGGCGGCGATCGAGAGGCACGTCGCGTCGCCGTCGATCACCCAGCACTGCTCGCACGGCAGGCCGGGCACGGTGTCGTTGCCGTCGACGAGGACGAGGTCGGGCGTCACGCGCAGTCGCGCGACCGCGCCGGCCATGGCGCGCAGCGTGGCGCGGCGGATGTTGTCGCGGTCGATCGCGCGCGGGCCCACGACGCTCCAGCCGAACGCCCGGGCCTGTGAGAGGACCCGGGCGTAGAGCACTTCGCGCTTCTCGGCGCCGATCGTCTTGCTGTCGCCGATGCCGTCCCAGTCGAGGGATGCATCGAGCACCACCGCGGCGGCGACCACCGGTCCGGCCAGCGGACCGCGACCGGCCTCGTCCACCCCGGCGACCGTGGCGCGCGACCTGGCGAGCTGGGCCTCGGCGCGCGCCAACCGGCGCCAGCGCGGCCGGCTCACTGGCCGGCCGACTCTCCCAGGCCCGCCTTCTCCTTCAGTCGTGCCGCCTTGCCCTTCTTGTTGCGGAGGTAGAAGAGCTTCGCGCGGCGGACCTTCTTCTGGCCGACGACCTTGATGTCGGCGATGGACGGCGAGTGCAGCGGCCACGTGCGCTCGACGCCGATGCCCTCGGAGATCTTGCGGACGGTGAAGGTCTTGCGCATGCCGGCGCCGCGCACGTTCGTGACCTCGCCCTTGAACTTCTGCTGGCGCTCCTTGTCGCCCTCGATCACGCGCACGCTCACCTCGACGGTGGTGCCGGGTCGAAGGTCGGGAACGCTGCTCTTGAGCTGGCTGTTCTCGACTTTCTGGATGAGGCCCATGACAGGGCTCCTTTCTCGTCTGACGAGCCCGTGGGACGGGCCTACCGAAGCGGCGGCGGAGTATACGGGAAGCCCGCCCGGACGCCAAATGGCGCACACCCGCGCGGGGCCGCAGGCCGAGAGACCGAGCCGGCGGCTACCGCGCGGGCGCCGGCGCGGGCGCGACGCGACGTGCGCGCGCTACCGGTAGTCCACCCTGAGCTGGCCCCAGCTCGTGCGCAGGACGTGCTCCGCGGCGGGGCGGGAGCCGCCTCGGAACGTCCCGTCGTCCCAACGTTGGAGCCATCAGCGCGCGCTGTCGGGCCTGAAGCCCCGCGCGACCAGCTCGCGCGGCACCCGGGCCGAGTCGCCGCGCACGACGTAGAAAGTCGCATCGCCGCGGACGAGACGCTCGAGCGGGCGCCCGTCCCGGATCGCAGTGGCCGCCAGCACGACGCCGGTGCGCACGATCCGGTGCCAGCGCGCGTCCTTGCCGGGCCGCGGGTCGCCCGCGACCACCGGCCGGCCGACGAAGCTCACGTGGATGGCGCGCAGCGGCGGCAGCGCGCCGCCGCCCTCGAGCATGTGGATCGCGCTCGCGAGCTCGTCCTCGCGTCCCCACGGATGATCGTGATAGGCGTCGCCGGCGGGATCACCCGGGGCGAAGACGAACTGGAAGTCCTCCGTGAGCAGCGTGTCGAGCGACCTGAACTTGTCCAGCCGCCAGAGCTCGACGATGGCCCGCGTCGACTCGAGCGGGCTCGCGGCGAACCGCTACGAGGTCTCCGGCGCCGCAGCCGGGGCGGTCACGTGATGGCTCGAGCACGAGGCCGCGAGCAGGGCGAGTGCGACCGACAGGAGCAGGCGTCGCATGTCCGGGATCCTCCCCTCGAGCGGTCGCACGGCGCGTGCGCCGCGAAATCTTCACGACACGCCTCCCGCGCCACGGTTCCGCCGTTCGGCGACCGTGCTCTCGCGCGGCCGGGGGCGCGAGGCCGCTACCAGTAGAGCGCCTTGATGTCACCCAGGGTCCAGTTCCGGGCGGGATCCGCGTGCGCCGCCGCGATCACGCCGCCAGTCTGGTCCTCCCAACGATCGACGTACCAGCGGGTCGAGTCCCGCCAGCCCGCGGCGACGCGCTCAGGCGAGAGCGCGGCCGAGTCGCCTCGCGTGAGATAGAAGAGGGCCTCGCCCTGGACCCGGGTGACCGACGGTGTGCCGTCGCCGGAGGTCGTGGTCACGGTGAGCTCGAGCGCCGTGCGGACCGTCCTGTGCCAGCGGAAGGCATGCCCGGGCCGCGGATCCGGCCAGGAGTCGAGCACTTGGTCGATCACGAGCCGGATGTCCGAGGCCGGCGGCCGGCTGCCGCCGCCCACGAACAGGTGCCCGATGCAGCGCAGCTCGTCCTCCAGGCCCCAGGCATGATCCCGGTACGGATTGCCCGCGCTGTCGTACGCGGCGAACACGAACGTGAAGTCATTCGCCAGCACGCTGGCGTAGACGGCCGTGTCGCGATGCGTGAACGCCCACGCCCAGCGCCGGACGGCGTCCTCGGGCGAGCGGGCGGCGGGTGGTTGCGCGACAGGTGGCGTCGGCGCGGTCGTGTGACGCGTCGCGCAGGCGGCGAGCGCGAGCAGCAGGGCGGCGGCGATCCAGGGGCGACGCTTCATGGGGACTGTTCCTGGCTCGGGGGATGTCTCGTGGAATTCTAGGCATGGCACACCCGGCGCGTCCAGAAGGCCGGTGCCCTCCGTGGCATACGCGCCTTTGAGACACGGGGCCATCGGGAGCCCATACCCCTGGATGCATCGCTGCGTTCCCGCGGGCTTTGGGCTAGAGTCCGCGCCGAATGTTCGCCCGCAGCCGGCAGCTCTTCGCAACCGCCATGTTCGTCCTCGACGGCCTGCTCGTGGGCGTCGCGTGGCTCCTCGCCTACTGGCTCCGCTTCCGCGGGCTGCGCATCGACGCGCCGCTGGGCGTGCCGCCGCTGCGGCCCTACCTGTGGGCGTGCGCCGTGCTCGTGCCGACGGCCCTGCTCGTGCTGCGCTCGTTCCGGCTCTACCGCTCGGCGCGCAC
>JBAIWU010000531.1:0-7178 GCA_037917155.1 Candidatus Eiseniibacteriota bacterium | reverse complement strand
GGCCACGCTTCCGCCGCGCCGGTGGGCGCGTCCGGCAGCGCGGCCGCGCGCCTGCTAGCATGCGCCACGTTCGCGCGACCGGCCGCAGGGCCGGGCCGCGCCGTGCCGCCCCACCCTCATTCGAGAGATGCCATGACCGCACGCCCCCGCATCGCCCTGGCCGCGCTCGCCGCGGCCTACCTGCTGGGCGCTCCCGCCGCGCATGCGGCCGAGCGCTCGTCGATCGACCCGCGCCTCACGTGGGACCTCACCGCGCTCTACCCGTCCGAGGAGGCCTGGACGAAGGCGAAGACCGACCTCGCCGGCCGCATCGGCTCCCTCGCCGCCTTCCAGGGCCACCTCGGCGATTCGCCCGCCCGGCTCTACGAGGCGCTGGCCGCGCGCATGGACCTCGACCGCGACCTCTCCCGGCTCGAGACCTACGCGAGCCAGCTCGCGGACCAGGACACGCGCGACGCGCACCACGGCGAGATGCGCGACGCGGCGGGCCAGCTCTTCGTGCAGTACGCCTCGGCCGCCTCGTACATGCGCCCCGAGATCCTCGCGCTCGGCGAGACGAAGGTGCGCGCGGCGATGGCCGCCGAGCCGCGCCTCGCGCCGTACCGGCAGTACCTCGAGGACCTGCTGCGCTACGAGCCCCACACGCTGTCGGCGGCCGAGGAGAAGATCAGCGCGCAGGCGGGCCGCATGGCGCGCGCGGGCGGCTCGATCCGGAACGTGTTCAACAACGCCGAGATGCCCTGGCCCACGGTGACGCTCTCGACTGGCGAGACGGTGCGCCTCGACGACGCGGCGTACACGCAGTACCGCCAATCGACCGTGCGCGCCGACCGTGACACGGTCTTCCACGCGTTCTTCCGCGCGCACCGCGCCTTCCAGGGCACGTACGGCGCGGCCCTGAACGCCGCCGTGCAGGCGCAGATGTTCCGCAAGGAGACGCACCACTACGCGAGCTGCCTCGAGGCGGCGCTGTTCGGCGACAACATCCCGACGCGCGTGTACACGCAGCTCCTCGACGACGTGCACGCCAACCTGCCGACGCTGCACCGCTACCTCAAGCTGCGCCAGCGCATGATGGGGCTGCCGCAGCTCCGCTACGAGGACCTCTACGCGCCGATCGTCCAGTCGGTCGACCTCCACTACACGCCCGACCAGGCGATGCAGATGGTGCTCGCCGCGGTCGCGCCGCTCGGGCAGGCGTACGTGGACACGCTGCGCAGGGGCTACGCCTCGCGCTGGGTCGACTGGATGCCGACGACGGGCAAGGCCTCCGGCGCCTACAGCACGGGCGCCTACGGCGTGCACCCGTACCAGCTCCAGAACTTCACCGGGCTCTACGATGAGGTCAGCACGCTCGCGCACGAGTCGGGCCACTCGATGCACACGCTGCTCGCGGACCAGCACCAGCCGTACGTGACCCACGACTACGCGACGTTCGTGGCCGAGGTGGCGTCGACGCTGAACGAGAACCTGCTCTTCCACCACATGCTCGACACGACGAAGGACAAGGCGACCCGCCTGTTCCTGCTCGGCAGCTACCTCGAGAACCTGCGCACGACGCTGTTCCGCCAGACCATGTTCGCCGAGTTCGAGCTGGCCATCCACGAGAAGGCCGAGAAGGGCGAGACGCTGAGCGGCGAGGGCATGTCGAGGATCTTCCTCGACATCGTGCGCAAGTACTACGGGCACGACGCCGGGGTCTGCGCCGTGGACGAGCTCTACGGCGTCGAGTGGAGCTACATCCCGCACTTCTTCCGCGATTTCTACGTCTACCAGTACGCGACCAGCATCGTCGCCTCGACGGCGCTGGCGAACGGCATCCGCGACGACGCCGCGCACCATGCCACCGCACACCGCGACGCGTACCTGCACATGCTGGCGTCGGGCTCGTCGAAGTACCCGATCGACCTGCTCAAGGACGCGGGCGTGGACATGACGACCTCGGTCCCGTTCCAGGCGGCCATGAAGGAGATGAACTCCGTCATGGACGAGATGGAGAAGCTGCTCGCGTCCAAGTGAGGCGGACGCGGACGGGGCGACGTCGCCCCGCGGTTGGTCGGCACGCAAACGAAGCGGGCGGAGCACGTTGCGCCGCCCGCTTCATGTTCTGCGGCAGCGGTCACTGGCCGACGGCGACAGCCTCGGTCACGTTCTGGGCGGGCGCCTCGCCGGGACCGAGGAAGCCGCTCTCGAGCTCCTGCCAGCGGAGCGCCCCCGTCGCCGTCGCGGCCGCCGACTTGCGCAGGCGCACGACCTCGTCCTGGTACCACGCCACCACCGGGGCCCCGATGCGCAGCGTCGCGAGGTCGGCCGAGAGCTCCGAGGGCTGCACGACGCACACCCAGCCACGGTCGTACGGGCTCTGGGTCGCCAGCCCGGGCTCGCGCGCGAGGTCGCCGTTCACCTGGTCCACCTTCCCCGTCACCGGCGAGCGGAAGCGGGCGATCTCGTCGCCCCGCCGCGCCACGAACAGCACCTCGCCGCGGCGCACCTGCGCGCCCGGCGTCGGCAGGTCGATGCGGTCGATCCGGCCCAGCGCCTTGCGCGCGAAGTCGTCGAGCCCCACGCACACGCCGCCCGTGGACTCGATCTCCGCCCAGGCGTGGCCCGGCGAGACGAATGCGCCGCCGGGCACGCAGTACTCGCGGTCCGCGACCACCTCGGCCAGCGACGGCGCGACGACGCGCACCGTGGGCTTGCGCTGCGACTCGAGCCGGGCCTCCCGCTTGATGAGCAGGCGGTTCGCGAACGCGACCAACTCCTCCTCCGTGAACGGCTTCTGCACGTAGTCCACCGCGCCGTGCGCCATGGTCTCGACCGCGCTCTCGATCGTGCCGAAGCCGGTGATGACGGCCACGTCGAGGTCGGGCCGGATGTGCTTGACCGCCTTGACGACCTCGATGCCGTCCATCACCGGCATCTTGAGGTCCGTGAACAGGAAGTCGTAGTCGTTCTGGCGCACGAGCGTCAGCGCCTCGCGCCCGTCCTCGACCGTGTCGACGCTGAAGCCGGCGAGCACGAGGATCTTGCGGAAGCTGTCGAGCACGACCGCCTCGTCGTCCACCGCGAGGATGCGCGCCCTCGCGCTGGGGACCTCCGCGCGCTTGAGCGTGCGGGCCTCGTCGGCGTACGACACGTTCACGCTCGTCCGCAGCACCTCCATGCGGAGGCGCTGCTCCCGTGCCGCGTCCATGCGCTTGCCGATCGCGCGCACCGCGAAATCGATGCCGATGAACACCACGCACAGCAGCACCACGAGTAGAGCGGTCATGGCCGTCCCTCCTTCCCGGCGTCCCCCGTCCGCTCCAGAACGGAACGCACCTGGTTCAACAGCTCCGTGTCGTCGAATGGCTTGGCGAGAAAGGCCGAGGCCCCCGCGTCGATCGCGCGCGTGGCGTTCTCGGCCGTGGCGAAACCGGTGATCAGCACGATGGGCACGTCGGGCCGGCGGCGGCGCGCCTCGCGCACCAGCTCGAGCCCGCCCTGGCCCGGCAGCATCATGTCGCACAGCACGAGCCGGCAGGTCGCGAGCGCCTCGTGCGCGAGCGCCGACGGCGCGTCCTCGACCGCGGCCACGCGCCAGCCCTCGGCCCCGAGAATGAGCTGCACCGCGTCGCGCACGACGGCCTCGTCGTCGATCACGAGCACGTCCCACGGGCCGTTCATGCCGCACCTCGCGTGTCCGCGTCGGCGGCCCCGGCCGGGGGCGGCGCCTGGGCCGCGGCCTGCGGCGCCGCCTGCGGCAGCCGTACGACGAAGCGGGCGCCCAGCCCGGGCTCGCTCGTCACGTCGATCGTGCCGGAGTGGCCCTCGACGATGCCCCACGTCACCGCGAGCCCGAGCCCCAGGCCGCGGTGGCCCTTGGTGGTGAAGAACGGCTCGAACAGGTGGTCGAGGTCCTCGGGCGCGATCCCCTTGCCGGTGTCGCGCACGGACAGCTCGACGAAGCGCTGCGGGCCCTGCGCGTCGAGCGCCTCGCAGCGCGTCCAGTGGCAGCCCTTGCGCGTGCACCACTCCACGCGCCCGCGCTCGCCGGCGTTCACGGCGAACACGGGCGAGCCGCACTCGCCGCAGCGGCGCTCCGGCACGTCGAGGCGCGTGCGGCAGCGCGGGCACGCGTAGCTCGCGACGACGCCCGACTCCAGCGGCTCGCTCGCGCGGTGGTTGCAGCGACCGTACACCGGGTCGAGGTGCACGAGCGTGTCGCGGTCCTCCTGCCGCCGCAGCACCCGGATGCCGGGGTAGCGGCCGATGCGCGTGCCGGGATCGACGAGGTCGCAGCCCTTCGGGCAGCGCGCGGTGCGGATCACGGTCGAGCCGCGCGCCGGCACGTCGACGGGCCGCGTCGCCAGGAAGATCGTGCCGCCGTCGTCGCCGATCGCGTCGGCCGCGTTCATGATGAGGTTGACGACGACCTGCTGGATCTGGTTCGCGTCCGCCGGCACGGGCTCGAGCCGGTCCGCCAGCGCGAAGTCGAGCGCGACGCTGCGCAGGACGAGCTGGTTCATGACCACGGCCACGCCGCGGCGCACGATCTCGTTCAGGTCCGTGGGCTGGTGCTGCGGCGGCGTCTGGCGCGAGAAGTCGAGCAGGCCGCGGACGATGTCGCGGCAGCGCTTGGTCTCGCGCACGATGACCTCGCAGTCCTGCGCCATCTCCGGCCGGTCCTGGAGCCGCTTCTGCAGGAACGACGCGTACGTGAGCACGCCCGTGAGCGGGTTGTTGATCTCGTGCGCCACGCCCGCGGCGAGCCGGCCCACGGAGGCCAGCTTGTCGGCCTGCGTGAGCTGGCGCTGCGCCTCGCCCAGCCGCCGCGTCATGTCGTTGAACGCGCGCGCGAGGTCGCCCAGCTCGTGCCCGGCCGTCGCCGGGATCGTCGTGTGCAGGTCGCCCGCGGCCACCTTGCGCGTGCCCGCGATGAGCTCCTCGACCGGCCGCACGACGAGGCGCTCGTTCAGGTACCAGAGCAGCAGGCTGCTCGCGGCGATGGCGAGCAGGGCGAGCAGGATCATCTTGCGCTGGTCGGCGGCGATCCGCCGGTCCGCCTCGGCGAGCGAGAGGTGCACGTCGAGCACGCCGAGCACGGCCTCCTCGCGCCGGTGCGCGTGGCAGCCCGCGTTCCAGCAGCGCGTCTCGTTGTAGATGGGCCGGATCATCCCCAGCACGCGGGTCCCGTCGGCGGCCCGCACGACGTGCGCCCGCGCCGACGTGGGCAGTTTCTCGAGCGGCGGCTCGCTCGCGTGGCAGCCCGCGCACGCCGGCGACGCCTTCGCCATCATGCGGCCGCTGTCGGCATCGATCGAGGAGAACTGGATGCGGCCGGCGCCGTTGAACAGCCGCACGAGCTCGATGCCCTTCTGCGAGCCGATCGTGACGATCTCGCGGTGGAGCGCCGGCCGGCGGTTCTCGAGCATGTCGTAGAACGTGCTGCTCCCGATGGTCTCGCTGATCTGGTCGGCGCCCTGCATGAGCTGCGCGAGCAGGGCCTGCCGGTGGGCGCGCACGATGAAGCCCGCCATCAGGCCGATGGCGACGGCGGTCACCACGGCCACCCCGAGGATGGCCAGCACGCCGATGCGCAGCTTCACCTCGCCTCCCTCACCGGCTCCGTGCCCGGCCCGGCGCGTGGTTCGCGTGCGCCGGGAAGATCGGGAGCACCCGCGCAGCGACGGCGAACGCGGCGAAGCCCACCGCCACCAGGCCGACCGACACCGTCAGCTCCATCCACGAGGGCACGTAGTGCACCCCGCTCGAGCGCTCGAAGCCGGTGATGCTCACGTTGAGGCGGTACATGACGAACCCCAGCACCGCGAACGCCGCGCCGATCACGAGCCCCACCTTGGACCGTCGCGCCTGCGGGAACGACAACAACACGATCGGCAGCAGCACCCCGAGCCCGAACTCCACGAGGAACATGCGGCCCTCGTAGGTGGGGGCGAACATCTGGCCGAGGACCTGGTTGTGCACGAGCACGTCCAGCCGCAGCACGCCGAACAGCGCGAGCACGACGACCATGACCCGCCCGAGGGGCTCGAGCAGGTCGAGCTCGAGCTCGCGGCCGAACGCCCGGCCGCTCAGGAACGACTCGACGATCACCATGCCGAGCCCGGCGCCGACCGCGGAGATGAAGAACAGCAGCGGCAGCAGCCGCGTGTACCACAGCGGGTGCAGCTTCTCCGGCACGATCAGGTACAGCGTCCCGAGCGACGACTGGTGGAGCGTCGAGAGCAGCACGCCGATGATGACCAGCGGCGTGTTGATCGCGTCCATGATCGCCAGGAGCCGCCTCCACTTCAGGTGCTCGAGGACGATGTGCGAGAACTCGAGCGTGAGCACGGCCGTGTAGAGCATGACGCACCACGCGACCTCGAACATCACCGAGTGCTCGTTCCAGTAGATGATCGCATGCCAGATGCGCCACGGCTGGCCGAGGTCGTACATCAGCCCCACGCACACGAGCAGGTAGCCGAGGTAGCCCGTCAGCAGCGTCGGGCGCACGATCGGCTCGAACTTGCGGATGTGGAACAGGTGCACGGTGGCCATGAGCGTGAACGCGCCCGCGGCCAGGCCGACGCCGCACAGGATGTCGAAGCCGATCCAGACGCCCCAGGGGAAGCGGTCGCTGAGGTTCGTCGTCGCGCCGAGCCCCTTCGCGTACCGCATCACGGAGACGTACAGCAGCAGCAGCACGAGGAGCCCGAACGCGATCTGCCAGAACGTGGGCCGTGCGCCTGAGCGCTCGCGCGGCAGGTCGATGGCGCTCATGACCGCTCCTCCGCGTTGCCGTTGCCCTCGATGCGCTGCACGTACTCGCGGCGCTTCGTGATCCAGTAGATGCCGTAGAGCAGCGCCCCGCCCAGCGTGACGATGTCGGGCACGTGCGACAGCACCTCCCACGTGATGTCGCCGAGCGGCCGACGCGGCAGGCTCTCGCGCAGCCCGAGCGCGCCGAACGGCACGCTCGAGAGCATGAGCACCGACGTGCCGCCTGCCTCGTCGAGCCCGTAGATGTGGTCGACGTAGCGGCCCGGCTCGGCCGCGATGCGCTGGCGGGCGACGCCGATCAGCTCGTCGCGGTTGCCGAACAGCGTCGCGCCCGTCGGGCAGACGCTCGCGCACGCGGTGGGCTGGCCCTTCGCGAGCCGCGGCGCGCACATGATGCACTTCGCGACCACGGG
>JBAIWU010000530.1:0-3031 GCA_037917155.1 Candidatus Eiseniibacteriota bacterium | reverse complement strand
CCCCGCGGTCGCCGGGTGGGTCGGGTGCAGCGACAGCGTCATGCCTTGCCGGCCGGCGCGGCCGTCCGTCCCGGCGCGGGCGCGGGCGTGCGCCACGTGAGCTGCAGCTCGCGCGCCGCGCGGCCCTCGTCGAGCCGGGTCACGGGTGCCGTGTGCGGCGCCCCGTGCAACAGGTCGGGGGTCTCGGCCGCCTCCCGCACGATCTGCTCCATCGCCTCCGCGAAGTGCTCGAGCCGGTCCAGCGTCTCGGTCTCGGTGGGCTCGATCATGAGCGCCTCCTCGACGATCAGCGGGAAGTACACCGTCGGCGCGTGCACGCCGAAATCCAGCAGGCGCTTCGCCACGTCGAGCGTCCTCACCCCGTGCTTCTTGAGCCCGCGCCCGGAGAGCACGAACTCGTGCATGCAGTGGCGCGGGTACGGCAGCTCGTACGACTTCGCCAGCCGGGCCTTGAGCCAGTTCGCGTTGAGGATCGCGTTGCGGCTCATGGTCGCGAGCCCCTCGGGGCCGAGCGTCGAGATGTAGGCGAGCGCCCGCACGAGGATGCCGAAGTTGCCGTTGAACGCGTGCACGCGCCCCACCGACTGCGGGCGGTCGTGCACCAGCCGCAGGCGGCCGTCCTGTTCCTCGACGACCGGCGCGGGCAGGAACGGCTCGAGGTGCGCGGCCACCGCCACCGGCCCCCCGCCGGGGCCGCCGCCGCCGTGCGGCGTCGAGAACGTCTTGTGCACGTTGATGTGCATGACGTCGAACCCGAGGTCCCCGGGCCGGACGATGCCGACCAGCGCGTTCAGGTTGGCGCCGTCCATGTAGCACTGCGCACCCACGGCGTGCGCCATGGCCGTGATCTCGCGGATGTTCCGCTCGAAGAGCCCGAGGGTGTTGGGCACCGTGAACATGATCGCCGCCGTGCGCTCGTCGAGCACCGCGCGCAGCTTCTCGATGTCCACGCCGGCGTCGGGTCCGGAGGGCACCGTGACCGTCTCCCACCCCATGAGGTGCACGCTCGCGGGGTTGGTGCCGTGCGCCGAATCGGGGACGATCACGCGCGTGCGCTTCTCGCCCTCGCCGCGCGAGCGGTGCCACGCGCGGATCAGCATCAGGCCGGTCATCTCGCCGTGCGCGCCCGCCACCGGCTGCGTCGTGACGGCGGCGAAGCCGGTGATCTCGGCGAGCGCCTTCTGCAGCTCGCGCAGTACGCGCAGCGAGCCCTGGTTCGCCTCGTCGCCCGCGAACGGGTGCGAGAGCGCCAGCCCGGGCAGCGAAGCGAGCTCGTCGTTGATCTTCGGGTTGTGCTTCATCGTGCACGAGCCCAGCGGGTAGAGCCCCTTGTCGATGTGGTGGTTCAGGGTCGACAGCGCGATGAAGTGCCGCACGACCTCGGGCTCGGTCACCTGCGGCAGCGCGAGCGAGGCGCGCAACGGCACGCCCGGCAGCAGCTCCGCGAGCGGCTTCACGGGCACGTCGCAGGGGGGCAGCGACGGGCCGCGGTGCCCCTCGCCGCCGCGCTGGATCAGGAGCTTGCGGTTCAGCGTCATCGCGCACCTCCGGCGGTCCGCAGCACCTGCGCCCAGCGATCGATGTCCTCGGCCGACCGCTGCTCGGTCGCCGTGACCAGCAGCCAGCGCTTCCACGCCGGCCGGAACTGGCCGAGGTCGACGCCCGGCAGCACGCCGGCCGCGCGGCCCGCGGCGCACACCACCGCGGCGTCCACCGGGCACTCGAGGGCGAACTCCCGGAAGAACGCCCCGTCGTGCGCCCGCCGGTAGCCCGGGATGGCCTCCGCGAGCTCGAGGCAGCGGTGCGTCCTGCGCACGCATTGCTCGGCGACCTCGCGCATCCCCTCGCGTCCCATCAGGGACAGGTAGATCGTCGCGCGCGTCGCGAGCAGGCCCTGGTTCGTGCAGATGTTCGACGTCGCCTTCTCGCGCCGGATGTGCTGCTCGCGCGTCTGCAACGTCAGCACGTAGCCCTCGCGCCCCTGCGTGTCGACCGTGCGCCCCACGATGCGCCCGGGCATGCGCCGCACGAGCCCCAGCTTGCACGCGAAGAAGCCCAGCAGCGGCCCGCCGAACGAGGGCGGGTTGCCGAGCGCCTGCGCCTCGCCCACCACGACGTCGGCGCCCGGGTCGCCGTCCGCGGCCGCGCCGGGCGGATCGAGCAGCGCGAGCGACACCGGGTCGCACACCGCGATCGCGAGCGCGCCCGCGCCGTGCGCGAGCCGGTGCAGCGTGCGCGGGCTCTCGAGCAACCCGTAGAAGTTCGGGTGCTGGTAGACGACCGCCGCGACGTCGGGGCCCAGCGCCGCCTGCAGGTCCTCGGGCGCGCACTGGCCGCCCTTGTCCGTCACCACCGTGAGGCCCTTGCCGTCGAGGTAGGTCCGCAGCACGTCGAGGTAGTTCGGGTGCAGCGCGCCGGCCACGACGATGCGCGCGCGGCCCGTCTGCGAGCGCGCCAGCAGCGCCGCTTCCGCCACGGCCGTCGAGCCGTCGTACATCGACGCGTTCGCGACGTCGCAACCGGTCAGCTCGGCGATCATGCTCTGGAACTCGAAGATCACCGTCAGCGTGCCCTGCGCCACCTCGGGCTGGTAGGGCGTGTAGGCGGTGGCGAACTCCGAGCGGCCGGCGATCGCGTTCACGGCCGACGGGATGTAGTGGTCGTAGAGCCCGGCCCCCATGAACGAGACCGCGCGGGCGGCCGCGTTCGACTCGGACCAGCGGCCCACCTGCCGCCGCAGTTCCACCTCCGACAGCGGCCCCGGCGTGCGCAGCGGCCGCTTCAGCCGCGCGTCGGCCGGCACCGCGTCGACGAGGTCCTCGAACGCCGCGACGCCAATGTCGCGCAGCATCCGTTGCTCTTCCTCACGGGTCAGTCCGACGTAGCTCATGGCTCAGTGGCTTTCCTCGACGAGCTTCTCGTAGTCGACGTTCGAGAGCAGCTTGCCGAGCTGGCCGCGGTCCGACGGGCGGATCCGGATGAGCCAGCCCTCGCCGAAGGGCGACTGGTTCACGAGCGCGGGGTTGTCGCC
>JBAIWU010000529.1:0-12873 GCA_037917155.1 Candidatus Eiseniibacteriota bacterium | reverse complement strand
CCGGCCACGAGGGCCAGCGCGACGACGAGGGTGGTACGGGAAAGCCACCGCGGCATGGAGTTCATCCCTTACTTGCCCCCCGAGCGCCAGGTCGGCAGGCGGAAGCGGCCGGCCGGCGGGGCGGGTTGGGGCACGGTCTGGCGATACGGGCTCGCGAGGGTCCGCGAGGCCGCCGCCGGCGAGGAATGCTTCGGGAGGTGCCAGATCTGCGTCATGACGAAATCGACGAGCTGCTGGAGGTCGGCCCGGCGCCAGGTCCACGGCGCGAAGCCCGTGAAGACGAACTCGGGCGCGGTGACACCGTGGTACCACGTCATGGTCGCGGGATCGTACCCCTGGCCCCCCGTCACGATGCCGTTGCTCTGCACGGACATGAGCGTGTCGAGCGCCACCTCGAGCGTCTCGGCCACCGGGTCGGGGTTCATGTCCTCGATGATCCAGTTCGACGCGAGCAGGTACTCGAGGTCGACCAGCGGCGACGCGGTCCACCACGTCGTGCCGTACGTCGTCGGCCGCGTGGGCGGGATCGGCTCGCCGTTCACGGGATCGGACGCCGGGTTCGTGTGCGTGTGCATCGTGCTGGGCAGCTGCGAGTAGTCCGGCCGTGTCACCGGGTTGGCGTACTGCCAGCCCGGCTGCTGGACCCACTTGCTGGCCGGGAACTGGAACAGGTTCGCATCGCGGTTGATGCGCGCCGTCGCCGTCTGGCACATCATGAGCGATTGCCACTTGGCGGCGTCGTACATCAGGCGTCCCGGCGCCAGCTCCTCCTTCCCGTCGTGGTGCGCGTAGCCCGGCCCCGCGAACACGTAGCCCGAGATCGGCGCGTAGTCGCGGTCGTTGTTGTCCGAGCCCGTGGCGTTGAAGGAGATGAGCGAGGCCACGCCGCCCGCGCCGCCCAGCAGCCAGACGCGTCCGCCGGCGTACGTGTACGTCGAGAACGTGTTGTTGTGGCCCGGTGTGCACATCCAGCGCAGCGTCGACATCGGCGCCACCGAGTTGGTGGGCGAGAGGGCGTTGAAGCCGCCGTTGTGGTCGACCATCCAGATGATGTGCCGGTACCTCGAGAGCAGGCTGAACGGCACGCCGTCAGACGCGGTGAAGTAACCCAGCCGCGTGCCGAGCGTGTCATAGCCGGCCCCCGGGGCGCCCCACCCCGCGAGGATGCCGGGCACGCTGTTGGGCGTCGGTGTGACGACGGTCCCCCGCCACGGGAAGCCGCCCGTCGCGAAGAGCAGCGTGTCGAGCTCGGCGCGCGAGGGATAGTTCTGCCCGTACGGCCGCCGCACGCCGCCGGAGAACTGGTCCACCTCGAGACGCGTGTCGTCCACGACGAGCAGGTCGTGCCCCTGCGGCGTGAACAGCGTCGGGATGATCGGATGCAGCTTCAGCACGAGGATGCTGATCATCCCGTTGTTGTCCTGCGCCTCGATGTACAGCGTGCGCTCGTCGGGCGTGTCGAACGGGCCGATCGTGCAGGAAACGGTGCTGAGGCTCTTCTGGCTCCAGTGGTACCAGTCCGTCGCCTCGTTGGTGCGCGGCGTCTCGTCGTCCACGTCCCCGTTGATGCGCCAGCGGTACCACTCCATGTCGCCGCCGGTGGGCGGGATCGCGTACCAGTTGAACGTGACGCGGGTGCCCGCCGGGATCTCGAGGTACTGCCAGCCCGCCGGGTTGTTGGGCGCGAAGCCGCCGGTGGGCATCGAGTAGATGTAGAACTCGTTGAAGACGGTGATCTTCGGGCCCAGCGTGCCGGCGTAGCCGACCTGGAAGCGCAGGATGTTGCTGTTGGCGCTGAAGTCGGCGTTGTACGCGCCGGCCTCGTCGATGCCGATGATGACGAACAGGTACGTCTGCCCCGGCGTCAGCCCGACGTACTGCACCGTCGTCGTGTCGCCGCCGATCGAGTCCCAGCCGGCGAAGTTCGTCCGGGCGTAGAACCGGCGCAGCGAGTCCGGCCCCGTGCTCGTCGTGGCCGCGTAATTGATGTCGATGCCGTCGGAATTGCCGGACGGCAGCAGCTTGTATTTGTACTTGACGGGCTTCTGCCGGAGCTGGCCGTCGGGATCGACGCCCACCCAGCTGATGCGCATCGCGGGCGTCACGGCGGCCGTCGAGGTCGGGCTCGGCCGCGGGCTCTGGATCGTGACGGACGGCGCCTGCGTGTACGAGAAGAACGTCCGCGAGACCGGCGCCGAGGGCATGCCCTGGTTGTCGACGGCCTTGATCACGAACGTGTGGAAGTCGACGCCGCGGACCGGGCTGCCGCCGAGCACCGGCGTCGAGCTCTTGAAGAACTCGGTCACCTCGTTCTTGGGCGTCGACGTCCACGCGGTGTCGCCGGGCGTGGGATCGACCGAGTAGATGAAGTGGTCCACGCGGCCATCCTCGTCGTACCCGGACCAGTTGATCTGGTACGCGTAGAACGCGGTGTCCCGCGTGTCGACGGGAGCCGCCGTCAGCGTGACGGTCGGACGGGAGTCCGGCAGCAGCACGGTATGCGCCGACTTGCTGCAACCGAACGCGGAGATCGCGACGAGCGCCGCGACCGCGAGGCCCGCGATGCGGGCGCTCCACCGGTGAGTCATGGCAACTGCCTCCTGCCGTCAGCAGACGGTGACCCCGGTCGGTGGGTCGACGTCGTCGAGGATGTCGAGGAAGAGGACGACGAGGGATAGGTCGCGCGCGCGGGCGCCGGGCCCAGGACGGTGAAGGGGATCTGCACCGTGTCCGCGCAGCGCCCGAAGTTGCCGACGGCGGCGTCCGTGGGGCGGTAGTCGCAGAGCGTCACGTTCGCCGTGGCGGCGCCGAGCGCGAGGTTGAGCGGCATCGTGAACGAGATGGTCCCGCCCGCGGCCAGCGACGACGCGATCGGGTAGGTCACCGCGTTCCCGAGCGTGTCCGACCCCGAGATCGTCACCGTGTACACGAGCACCGGTGCGGCGCCGGGAGTGGGGCCGCCTGGAGGCGCATACGAGCCGGCGTAGTCGATCGGGTCGAGGTCGTCCGCGAGCAGGTTGAACGAGACCGCCGTGCCGCGCCGGTACGCGCTGGACCCGTCGAGGTGCGGCGTGAACGTCGGATCGCCCGTCTTGAGGAACGGCTTGTGGTTCACGAAAAACATCATGATGTGGGGACGCATCGCGATCATGTCCGGCGTGGGCGTGCCCGCATTGGGATCCGCGGTGTAGTCCTGGTCCACGGCGTCCACGATCAACGCCGGCCCGCTCGGGCTCGCCCGCCGGATGCGCCGGTCGACGAGGCCGTCGCCGTCCTGCGCGACGGCGTAGGCGTACGCCTTGCCCGTGACCTGCATGTCGGCGATCGGGTTGATGAGCGGCAGCCAGTACGGCGACGTGACGTCGTAGACG
The DNA here is from genome assembly GCA_037917155.1 of Candidatus Eiseniibacteriota bacterium. Taxonomy (GTDB): domain Bacteria; phylum Eisenbacteria; class RBG-16-71-46; order RBG-16-71-46; family RBG-16-71-46; genus CAIXRL01. The sequence goes on along the minus strand of JBAIWU010000529.1, from coordinate 9,502 downwards.
GGGAAGACGGTCGTCTCGGTGGGCGTCTGGAACGAGCGGTCCATCTTGCGCGTCAGCACGAGCGAGCGGAAACCCGCGGGCGAGCCGTTCGCCGGCCCGGGCGTGGTCACGGGCCCGATGGGCCGGCTGGGATCGATGCCGACCTTGACCGCGTAGGGCGAATCCTTGTCGAGCCCGCCCATGGGGAAGATCACGATCGAGTTCAGGTTGACCGTGTCCCCTTCGACGTGCGCCCACAGGCGGTGGGCGTAGATCTCGAAGAACGTCCTCCGGTTCGGCCGGGATGCGGGCAGGACCTGCGCGGAGTCCGGGCTCAGCATCGTGCCGGGCGCGCCGCCCGCCGCCGACCACGAGGCCCACGTCATGGAGAGGTCGGTCGGCGAGGTGATGTCCCTGTACCAGTACCGCTTGCCGTTGCCGTCCGTGTAGGTGTTCCAGTAGCTGCTGCTCGTGTCGGGGCCCGAGAACCACTCGTCGGGCTCGAAGTTGACCTGGAAGTAGCGCGTCGAGTCGCCGTGCCCGCCGGCCTGGTCAAGCGCCTGGAGCGTGAACTTCTTCACGCCGGGCGCGATGACGTCGCCGTTCACGCCCGTGTTGTAGGTGACCGTCTTCACGGACGAGTCGACCACGTTGAAGTCGGGCTCGTCGAGCCTGTAGCGGTAGCCCGTGCAGATCGAGGTCGGCAACGGCGGCTGCGAGTGCCAGGCGAACGTCAGCAACGAGCCGGAGGGCACGATGTCCGTCGGGAACGGATTGCCCGGGATGAACGGGCCGTGCATGTCGAACGACTGCGTCTCGCTCGTCACGCCGCCCGGGGTCGCGACGTAGATCTTGCCCGTGGCCCGCGCCACGTCGAAGACGGGGATCGGCGGGAAGCGGTCGTACGCGCGGAACGTCAGGCGCGCGGGCGTCGGGTCGACCTTGCCCTTGTCGTCGACCGCGTACACGAAGAAGCCGTGCTCGCGCTCGGGCGAGTCCACCGAAACGTCGAACACGAAGATGCTGTCGCTGCGTCGCGTGAAGTGGTAGTCGCGCGCGCGGGGTCCCGGCAGCTCGGGGATCGGCAGCCCCGGACCGGGCGAGACGGCCACGGTCTCGGTGACGGCCCAGTAGTAGCCGACGACCGCGCCGTCCTTGTCGGATCCCGCCCAATAGATGTGGTAGCGGACCGGTATACGCCCCTCGACCGGCGGGATCGGCCGGCCAAGGTTGTCCTTGGTGGTGATCGTGTCCGCCGGCGCACCGGTGATCCACGTCTCAGGCGCCTGGTTGTTGTCGAAACTGGGCTCGAGGCCCTTGCGACATCCTGCAGCGATCAAAGCCAGAAAAAGGCAAACGGCAACCCCGACACGCAAGCGCATTCGCGCCCCCCAGCACGCCCAGTCAGTTGGAAGGGAATTGCCCGCAGGCTAACAACCGCTGAAGGGCAGCGTCAAGGCAAAACGCCACTGATACTTGCCGCGCGTGCATCCTTCCGCTGGCCGGACCGCCGGGCCTCGTCCGCCCGGGACCCTACCGCACCCGCCCGCCCCTGCGGGACTGATCCGATGGTCGCCACCGGCCACGGTTCGGAGTCCGGCCCGCGTCCGGGCGGCCGCGAGCCCGGCGCGGACCGGGGAGGGCGCAAACGACGAGGAGGGTGGGGATTGCTCCCCACCCTCCTCGCGTGAAGCGACTGCCGTCGTGCTACCGCAGGACGACCACGCGGCCGTTGATGGCGGCGCCCTTCGCGAACTCGATGCGCGCGAAGTACACGCCACGGGCAACCGCGTTGCCGGCGTCGTCACGACCGTCCCAGTTGGCGGCGTGCGTGCCCGCCTCGTAGGTGCGGTCGGTCAGCGTACGAATCACACGACCCGTCACGTCGTAGAGACGGATGCGGACACGGCCGCTCGTCTCGACGCCGAAGTTGATGGTCGCGTTGTTCGAACGCATGACGCTGTTGCCAACCTTCATGAAGTTCACGAACTGACCACCATGCTCGTTGTTCGGAACGTCGAGCGTGCCAGCAGGCGACCACGAACCGCAGATCGTGCCGAACACGTGCGACATGAGGTTGAAGTAGTACGACAGGCGACCGTTGCTGGTCGCGCAGTAGCGGCTGTACGTGTTGAACATGTCCCAGCCGTTGAGCACCGACAGCCAGTTGTGGGCACCCGTCGGGGCGTGCTCGACACCGGCGCGGTACGGAGCGTTGACACCCACCGCCTGGTAGCTCTCGGTCACGAGCGCTTCCGTCACGCCCGGATCGAGGACGTCGTTCGACGTGATGCAGCTGTTGAGCACGCCGTAGACGTCACCCGTCGGCACCACGGACGCGTCGCTGATCAGGTCCGGGCAGGACACCAGGCCCGGGGTCAGATCGGTGTACGACGGATCGCGGAGAGCCGAGAACAGGTAGTTGTTCAGGAAGTCGAGTGGCGTTCCACCGTCGGCATTGCACTGCTCGGCGAAACCGTCGCCCTGGACGAAGATCGCGCGGGGCTGAGCGGTACCGGACGCGTTGGAGAGGAAGTCCTCCATCAGGCCGATGTCGTCCTCGCCGATGTTCACCACGGGACCGATGTTGTTCGAGCTGAGGTCACCCGTCAGCCAGGACACCATGCGGTAGTACGTACGCAGCCAGTCCTTCTTCGGACCGATCGCGGCGCCCATGTTCGTCATGAAGCCGGTCGGCTGCGTGGCGTAACGGTTGCCGATGTGCGTACCGCCGGTCTGCGCGGACTCCGAAGCCTTGACGCCGTACATGTCCCACACCGTGCCCGCATTCGCGTTCTTCTGCACGAACGCCTGCGCGATGCTCGGGTTGGTCTGGTTGTACAGGCCGAAGCCGGCGCCCTTCGCGTGCCAGCCGTTGTGCGAGCCCCACTTCACGGGAGCGGTGCCGCCGATGGAGTCCATCACCGACACCCAGATGCGCTCGTCACCACGACGATCGTTGTTGTCGACGTAGAGCATGCACGCCATGCCCGGTCCGGTGAACTCGGTGCCCTTCCAGCGATCCGGGAGGACGCCGAACTCCTGCCACCGGTGACCGTCGAAGTTACCTTCGGACAGCTGCGGGCTGATGTTCGTGGTGTCGGGATCCATGACGAAGTTGCCCGTCAGGTCCGCGCGCTGCTTGCGGAAGAAGTACTCGACGTGCGAGCCGGGAGTGAGGAGACCATCGGGGATGATCTTCGTGTACTCCTTGGTCGAGTACCGGCCGTCGAAGCCGTCGGCGGCGCCGGGACCGCCGCCACCGATGTAGTTCACGAGATTGCCCGACACCTTCGTGAACGTCGTGTCGCACGAGAGGTTCGTGCTGTTCGCCGTGCCGGAGGCATCGATCATGAAGCAGCGGCCCTTCAGGATGCCGAGGGCCTCGTAGTGCGGATCGCTCTCGTGGTACGTCGTCTGGTACGTGTTGCCGTTGAAGTCCACGCCCGAGCTCGCCTTGCCCGTCACCGGGAAGATGTTCGTCTCGACCGTGTCACAACGCGCGGAGTTCCACGCCAGATAGTCCCACTTGCCACCCGAGTGCGCGCCAGGCGAAGAGAACTGGCCGGGGTTGGCGATGTACTGACCCCAGAACGAAGCGTCGCCGGACGACACGACGTTCGACTGGTTCGTCGGGACCTGCAGCAGCTGCATCGAGGTCGTCGGCGGGAAGACACGGCCGGCGACCGCCTTGTAGTTACCGGGACCCGGCAGGATGCGGAAGATCATGTCGACCCGCATCACGGGGTTCGTGCCGGTGCCGTTCGGAGCGGACACGGTCACCGAGTCCTGCAGCACGTCGAAGCGGTTCACGTCACCCGTCGAGGACGCGAGGTTGATGGCGCCCTTCACGTAGGCCGTCGTCGTGTCGAACGCAGCCGTGCCGGCCGCCACGTTGTCGGTCGTGTAACCGTTGACGGGGAACGCGTCATTGAAGAACTGCCAGATGTCCGACGCGATGGCGCCGACGGGGTCCGCGCTCGTCTTGTTGGCGAGGATCACGGACACGTTGTCGAAGTAGCCACCGTACGTGCTGTTGCACGTGCCACCGAAGTAGAAGCACTCGGTCGTCGTGCCGAGGTACACACGGAGCGAATCCGGGATACCGTTGGCGTTCGACGTGTGAATCATCGAGTTGCTCTTCAGGCCTTCGAGGTCGGGGTAGCAGGTCATCACGGTGTCGTAGAACCGGAAGGGCGCGCCCGTCACGTCGCTCCACGCGTAACCGCCGTTGGCGGTCAGCGCGGGATACGCCTGGCAGGCGAAGTTCCACAGAGCGCCCGTGGTGAACAGGTTGAACGCCGCCTCGTTCAGCTCGTAGTACAGATAGTAGTCATCCGTACCGGGCGTCATGGCGCCGGTGATGCCCTGCTCGTTCGGCGTGACGTTGTCGGGGTTCGTGACGAGGTCGATCGCCGGCGAGATGAAGCCGCCGATCCACTCCGTCTGCGACGCCCAGCGAGCGTCCGCCAGCGCGCCGCTCTGGTCGGCGTTGCCGATCGAGGCCACGATGCCAGCCAGGTTGCAGCGGCTGGTGGTCGCGCCCGGGAGACCGCAGACGTCGTTCCACGTGACCGCGTTGACGTCGACCGGGTGCACGTAGCTGGCCGCCGGCTTGCCCGTGGACTTCCAGGCGGCCGTCGGGGACGTCGCGTTGGAGTTGTCCACGCCGCCGTTCGTGCCTTCGAAATCGGACAGCGCGCCGTCGACGTTGACGTTGTCGAGCTGCGCCGCGCCGAAGCCGGCCGACGTGTAGCCGCCGTTCAGCACGCCGCTACCCGACTTGTAGTCCTCGTCCGAGTAGACGCGGTTCGTCTTGATGCGGAACGCGAGGCGCACGAGGTGGCTCGTGTTGCCCGTCGCGTTGTACAGCGCGCTGATGAAGGCGTTCCCGTTGCCCGGATCGGCCCACGGAATCACGGCGCTGTAGCTCTGCGCGGTCGTCGAGTCGGTCGAGCCCGCCACGCCGAGGATCTCGAAGTACGGCGCGTCGAAGCGGATGACCTCGTCGAACCAGCGGCGCTGCGGGTCGAACACCGGCGCCGGCGAGATCGTCGGGTCGGTGTAGATGCAAGCCGCGTCGTTGACCGGGCAGCCGATGTAGACGGAGAACGAGTCACGCGGAGCGTTGGCGCCCGCGGCGTTCGAGGAGATGAAGTTGCCGGCCGTCATCGAGAGCGGATCGCCATGGAACCAGCCCGCACGCGCGGTCACGCTCGTCGAGAACGACGTCGACATGGCCGTGCGGTACAGGAAGGAGATGCTCATCGAGTTGCCGTTGGTGGCGGGGAAGTCCCGGTAGAGGATCTGGTCCCACGCGTTGCCGTAGCCCGGGAACGCCCGGTAGATCGGCGCCGCGGCCGTGTTGCCGGCCCACACGTTGAACTGCTCGGCCTGCTCGTTGAACGGGTTGCCGGTGATCGGGTCCACGACGCTGTTGTCGTGCAGCGCGCGGAGACCGCACCACATCGACTTGGTGCCCGCGAGGGGCGCCCAGCGGACGAGCGGGCTCGAGCCGCCGTTGCCCGGATCCGCGTGCCACACGCCGGTGACGCCGTACGTGCGGGCGACGTGGCCCAGGTTGATGGGCCTGTAGTTCACCTGGTTGCCGTGATCGACGCAGAACCAGGGCCGCGTGTCGTCGGTCATGGTGGAGATCGGCGCATAGCGGTAGGGCATGCGGATCGGCCACCAGCCCTGGAGCGAGTCACCCGCGCCGAGACCGGTCTGGTTGTCGAAGTCCCAGAGGGCGGTGTTGGCCGGGTTGATCCCAGGGCGCACGGTCCCGACGTAGATGTTCCACGGGTTCGTGGCGCTGTAATGGTTCGTGTGGGAGTGACCAACGAACTGCGAGTCGGAGGCGATCGAAGTGCGCAGGTCCTGCGACTTCGCCGCGAGCGACTGCCGCAGCAGCTGGTACGACGGCTTCATGACGCCTTCGTCTGCGAAGGCGACATTCGCCACCGTCGCGGCCGCTCCAACGAGGAGAAGCAGCGCGAGGAAAGCCTTCTTCATAAGGGACTACCTCCATCGTCGCAATGCATGGGCAATGCGAAGTCTTCCAGCAACGGATGACGAGCGAGGTGTCGCAAAACAAATCGCCGGCGGAGCTCCATTCGTTTGACGAGCACTCCGACGGCAGTTGCTGCACTCCTTACGAGGAGTCATCCCTCCTTTCCGCTGCCCCGGCTGGGCCCTTAGGCAGTTCGGGCGGTCCGGGACACATGTAGTGCGATGGATCTCTTTTTGAGCGGAGGCGAGCGCGCCGGGCCGCTGCCAGCCCGGGAACGCACACTCCGCCGCGGAACTCTTGAGGTGCGAGTGAGGAAGGCACGCTCTTCCGCACCATCCAACACGGAACAAAGGCTAGGCGTGCATCAGGCAACTGTCAATCCGTTTTTTCGCCGTCAGTTCGGCGTCACAAAACGAGCAAGGCACGTTTTCCCAGCCAAATGCGGGCGCGCTCGGGGGCCTCGCGAGACGCCTCGGGAGCCCTCGCCGGGCTCGCCGGAAACGCTAGTTCGACCGGCTCCAGGCCTCGATCGCCGCCGCGGCGACGCGAATCGGGCTGACGCCCGCCCGCTCGGCGGCGGCGCGAACGGACTCGAACTCGGGCTGGGCACGGCGCTGCCCGTCGGGCAACCGCGCCACCTTGAGCTGGATCTGCCCAAACGGCGTTTCCACAATGGCTTGGAAACGCTCGAGCTCGATGCGCCGCTCCTCGCGCAGGCGCACCCCGAGCGTCGTGCTGGAGGCCAGTACCATCTCGGCAAGCCGCTGCGAGTCCGTGACTTCGGCGACGACGACGAGCCAGTGCCCGGGGCGCCCCTTCTTCATATAGGCGGGCACCAGCATGGCATCGAGCGCCCCGGCGGCCAGCAGTCGGGGCACGAGGTCGCCCAGGTACTGCGGGTTCTCGTCGTCGATGGCCGTCTCGAGCACCGCCACGGTCCGGCCGCCCCGGTCCGCGGCCGCCTCGCCCACGAGCAGCCGGAGCACGTTCGGATGGTCGGGGAACTCGCGCGCACCCGCGCCGGTGCCCACGCGCTCCAGGGTCATCGCCGGCATCGGGGCCGTCCAGTCGCCGACCAGCGAGGCGAGCAGCGCCGCCCCGGTGGGGGTGACGAGCTCCGCCTCCACCGGCCCCATGCGCACGTTGGCGCCCCGCAGCAGCAGGGCCGTCGCGGGCGCCGGCACCGGGATGCGGCCGTGCTCGCAGACCACGGTGCCGCCCCCGAGCGGCAGCGGCGAGCTGAACACGCGCCCCACCCCCAGCGCGTCGAGCCCGATGCAGGCGCCGGCGATGTCGACGAGCGCGTCGACCGCGCCGACTTCGTGGAAGTGCACCTTCTGGATGGTGCTGCCGTGCACCTCGGCCTCGGCCGCCGCGAGCCGGCGGAAGACCCCCAGCGCCCGCTCGCGCACCGGCTCCGGCAGGTCGGCCGCCCCCAGGATCGCCTCGACGTGGTGGAGGTGCCGGTGCGGCTGGCGCCCCTCCGCCCGCACGTCGACCCGCACCGCCGCGAACGGCCCGCGCCGGGCCGGCGCGACCTCGATCGTGACGCCGTCCAGCCGCAGCCGCGCCGGGATCGCGCGCAGCTCCTCCTCCGGCCAGCCGGCCGAGACGAGCGCCCCCAGCGTCATGTCGCCGCTCGCGCCCGAGACGCAGTCGAAGTACGCCACCTTCATCGGCCGTCGCCTCCCGCGCCCCGGTTGATCAGGTGCGCGGCGTAGCCCGCGCCGAAGCCGTTGTCCACGTTGACCACGGTGACGCCCGCCGCGCACGAGTTGAGCATCGCGAGCAGCGGCGCGAGCCCGCGAAAGTGGGCGCCGTAGCCCACGCTGGTGGGCACCGCGATCAGCGGCCGGTCGACGAGCCCGCCCACCACGCTCGGCAGCGCGCCCTCGAGCCCCGCGACCACCACCACCACCCGCGCCTCGCGCAGGCGCCGCCGGTGCGCGAGCAGCCGGTGCAGCCCCGCCACGCCCACGTCGGCGACCAGCTCGGCGCGGCTGCCCAGGGTGCGCGCCGTGACGAGCGCCTCCTCGGCCACCGGCAGGTCCGCCGTGCCCGCGCACACCACCAGCACCGAGCCCGTGCCGCGCCGCGCGCGCGCCGCGCCCCCCGGGCGCCCGCGCCGCAGCACCACGCAGCGCGCGCGCTCGTGCACCTCGGCGCGCGGGAACTCGGCCGCCAGCGCCGCCTGCGCCGCGGGCTCGGCGCGCGTGACCAGCACGACGTCGTGGCGGGCCCGGAGCCGGCGCGCGATGGCCGTCACCTGCGCCGGGGTCTTGCCCTGGCCGAAGACGACCTCGGGGAAGCCGGTGCGCAGCGCCCGCTGGTGGTCCAGCGTCGCGAACTCCATCTGCTCGATCGGGGCGGCCGCGATGCGGCGCGCGGCCGCCGCCGGGGCCACCGCGCCGCGCCGCACGTCGCGGAGCAGCGTGCGCAGCTCAGCCGGACGCACGCAGCCCCCGCATGGGTGCCGCCGAGGGCTCCGGCGCGAAGGCCTCCAGGCCGTGCGCGGCCAGCTCGGCGAGGTAGCCCCGCATGAGCGCGACCATCTCCCCGGGGGTGCGGGTGCGGTTGACCTGCTCGCGCACCCGGGCGCTGTGCGGGAGGCCCTTGATGTACCACGCGACGTGCTTGCGCATCTCGCGCGCCGCGACGTGCTCGCCCGCGGTCTCGACGAGCATGCCGAGGTGACGCACGCCGGCCTCGAGCCGTTCCTGCGCGGTGGGCGGCGGCAGCACCTCGCCCCGCTCGGCCAGCGCGCGCACGCGCCGGAACACCCACGGATCGCCGAACGCCGCGCGCCCCAGCATGACGCCGTCGCAGCCGGTCTCGCGCAGCATGCGCAGCGCGTCCTCCGCGTTGCGCACGTCGCCGTTGCCGATCACCGGGATGCCGACGACGCGCTTGGCCTCGCCGATCAGCTCCCAGTGCGCGTGCCCCTCGAACTTCTCGGCGCGCGTGCGCGCGTGGATCGCCACGGCCTTCGCCCCCGCGGCCTCGAGCGCGCGCGCGACCTCGACCACGTTGCGCGACTCGCCGTCCCAGCCGAGGCGGATCTTCGCCGTCACCGGCAGCGCCGAGGCGTCCGCCATCGCGCGCACGATGCGCTCGATGCGGGGTACGTCCTGCAGGAGCGCGGCGCCGGCGCACCGGTTGACGACCTTGCGCACGGGACACCCCATGTTGATGTCGACGAGGTCCGGCCGCCGCTCCCGGGGCAGGTCCGCCAGCACGCGCGTCGCGTCGGCCATCACCGCGGGATCGGAGCCGAAGAGCTGCACCCCGATCGGCCGCTCGCAGGGCGCGAACGCGACGTAGTCGAGCGTCGCGGCGTTACCGCGCACGAGCCCGTCGGCCGAGACCATCTCGGTGTACACCGCGCCGGCGCCCTGCTCGCGCGCGAGCCGGCGGAACGGCGAGTCGCTCACGCCGGCGAGCGGCGCGCGCACGAACGGGGACTCGAACGCGACGGATCCGACCTTCATGCGCCTCTCCGTGGGGCTCAGG
>JBAIWU010000528.1:0-5966 GCA_037917155.1 Candidatus Eiseniibacteriota bacterium | reverse complement strand
CCGTACCACTGGACCAGGAGGGTCCCATCATGTCGCATTCCCTCGTCCCGGAGACGCACGCCCCGCAGCGCAACCACGCAGGCACCCCCACGCAGGCCGGCCTTCGCGTCCCGCGACACTTCACCCGTCCGGGCGTGGACCCGCTCGACGATGTGCGGTGGGACCGCCGGCGCACGGTGATCGCCAACCCGGATGGCTCCGTCGTCTTCCAGATGGACGACGTCGAGGTCCCGGCCGCGTGGTCCCAGCTCGCCACCGACATCGTGGTGAGCAAGTACTTCCGCAAGGCGGGCGTGCCCGGCACGCCGGGCCACGAGACGAGCGTGCGCCAGGTCGTGCACCGGCTCGCGCACACGATCCGCACCACGGGCGAGCGCCAGGGCGGCTACTTCGCGACGCCGGGGGACGCCGACGCGTTCGAGGCCGAGCTCACGTACATGCTCGTGCACCAGGTGGGTGCCTTCAATTCGCCGGTCTGGTTCAACTGCGGCCTGTACCACGAGTACGGGATCGAGGGCTCCGGCGGCAGCTACGCCGTCAACCTCGAGGGCGGCGGGGTCCAGGTGACGGCGGACTCCTACTCGCGCCCGCAGGTCTCGGCGTGCTTCATCCAGTCGGTCGAGGACGACCTCATGTCGATCTTCGAGCTGGTCAAGAACGAGGCGCGCGTCTTCAAGTTCGGCTCGGGCACGGGCACGAACTTCTCGAAGCTGCGCGGGCGCATGGAGAAGCTCTCCGGCGGGGGCACGTCGTCCGGCCTGATGAGCTTCCTCGAGGTGCTCGACCGCGGCGCCGGCGCCACCAAGTCGGGCGGCACCACGCGGCGCGAGGCCAAGATGGTTGTGCTCGACATGGACCATCCCGAGATCGTCGACTTCGTCCACTGGAAGATCCGCGAGGAGCGCAAGGTCGCCGCGCTCGTCGCCGCCGGCTACTCGTCCGACTTCAACGGCGAGGCCTACGCCACCGTCTCCGGCCAGAACTCCAACAACTCGATCCGCGTGCCCGACCGCTTCATGGACGCCGTGGCGTCGGACGGCGGCTGGAGCACGACCTTCCGCACCACCGGCGAGGTCTACGAGACGCTGCCCGCGCGCAAGCTGTGGCGCGACGTCGCGGAGGCCGCGTGGGGCTGCGCCGACCCCGGCGTGCAGTACGACGACACGATCCAGAAGTGGCACACGTGCAAGGGCACGGGCCGCATCAACGCGACGAACCCGTGCAGCGAATTCGTGTTCCTCGACGACACCGCGTGCAACCTCGCGTCGATCAACCTCATGAAGCTGCGCCGCCCCGACGGCACGTTCGACATCGAGGGCTATCGGCACGCGAACCGCGTCTTCTTCCTGGCGCAGGAGATCCTCGTCAGCTTCGCGTCGTACCCGACCGAGAAGATCGCGCGGCACAGCGAGGACTTCCGCCCGCTCGGCCTGGGCTACGCCAACCTCGGCACGCTGCTCATGGTCGAGGGGCTGCCGTACGACAGCGACGCGGCCCGCGCCTTCGCGGCCTGCATCACCGCGATGATGACCGGCGAGGCGTACGCGCTCTCGGCCGAGATGGCGGCGAGCAAGGGCCCGTTCCGCGGCTACGCGCCGAACGCCGAGAGCATGATGGGCGTCATGCGGCTGCACCGCGAGGCGGCGCGCTCGATCGACCCGGCGCTGGCGCCGCGCGACCTGCGCACGGCGGCGGTCGAGGCGTGGGACCGCGCCGTCGCGTTCGGGGGCCTGCACGGCTTCCGCAACGCCCAGGCCACGGTGCTCGCGCCGACCGGCACGATCGGCCTGCTCATGGACTGCGACACGACCGGCGTCGAGCCCGACTTCGCGCTCGTGAAGTTCAAGAAGCTCGCCGGCGGCGGCTACTTCAAGATCGTGAACCAGTCCGTGCCGCTCGCGCTCGAGCGCCTCGGCTACGGCGAGAGCGAGATCGAGCGCATCGTGCGCTACGCCGTCGGCTACGGCACGCTCGCCGGGGCGCCGCACATCAACGAGTCGAGCCTGCACAACAAGGGCTTCCGCGACGAGGAGATCGCCGCGATCGAGCGCGCGCTGCCCAACGTGCTCGACGTCCGCCACGCGTTCGGGCGGGGCATGCTGGGCGAGGAGACGCTCACGCGCCTCGGCGTCGCCATGGCCGAGCGGGAGAAGCAGGGCTTCAACATCCTGCCCTTCCTCGGCTTCACGGACCACCAGATCGACGAGGCGAACCTCTACGTCTGCGGCACGCAGACCGTCGAGGGCGCGCCGGGCCTCAAGCCCGAGCACCTCGCGGTGTTCGACTGCGCCAACCGCTGCGGCCCGCGCGGCACGCGCTTCATCCAGCCCATGGGCCACATCCGCATGATGGCCGCGGTGCAGCCGTTCATCTCCGGCGCCATCAGCAAGACCGTGAACCTGCCCAACGAGGCCACGGTCGAGGACGTCGAGAACATCTACACGCAGTCCTGGAAGCTCGGGCTCAAGGCCGTGGCGCTCTACCGCGACGGCTGCAAGCACAGCCAGCCGCTCAACAGCTCCGGCAGGAAGAAGGCCGAGGAGCAGGTCGCCTCGACGTCGGGCGACGACCTCGCCCCGCCCAAGCTGCGCCGCCGCCGCCTGCCCAAGCGGCGCCACGGCTTCACGCAGGAGGCCCGCATCGCCGGCCACAAGGTCTTCCTGCGCACGGGTGAATACGAGGACGGCACCATCGGCGAGATCTTCATCGACATGCACAAGGAGGGCGCCGCCTTCCGCAGCATGATGAACTGCTTCGCGATCTCGGTGTCGATGGGCCTCCAGTACGGCGTGCCCCTCGAGGACCTCGTCGACCAGTTCTGCTTCACGCGCTTCGAGCCGCACGGGCGCGTCGAGGGGCACGACAACATCAAGGTGGCCACGAGCGTGATCGATTACGTGTTCCGCGTGCTCGGCTTCGAGTACCTGAACCGCACCGACCTCGCCCACGTGATCACCGAGGCGCCCACGGGCGAGCTCATGCGCCACCCGCACGCCACCGACGTGCCGGTGGGCCGCGAGCACCTCGCCGAGATGCGCCCGGCCGCGCCCGACCCGCGCCCGGCGGCGGGCGCGCGCACGCGCGTGGTCGACCCGGACGACACCGGCGTCCTCGCCATGGTCGAGCACAACAAGAAGCTGCTCGGCGACGCCCCCGCGTGCGACAACTGCGGGCACATCACCGTGCGCAACGGCACGTGCTACAAGTGCCTCAACTGCGGCGGGTCGATGGGCTGCAGCTAGCCGCGACGCCGCGGGGCGACCCGCGGTCCCTGAAGCGCGCCGACGGGCGGGTCCCACGGGATCCGCCCGCGGCGTATGGCGCGCGCGGGGCCCGCCGCGGGACGGGGGCCCGCGTCGCGCGGGCTCGATTTCGCTTGTGGGGATCCGTGTTCAACCGCAGAATTGACACGTCCATCCTCACGGGCGCGCCCCACGAGCGCCGCGACGGCCCGGCCGCGCGCGGGCCGCTCTCCCCGGAGGTGCCCCGTGCGCCCGACCCTCGCCGTGCTCGCCCTGGCCGCCGCCCTCGCGTCCGCGCCCTCCGCCGCGCTCGCCGCCTGGCCCAACAACCCCGGGGTCAACCTACCCGTCTGCACCGCGGCCAACCTCCAGACCGCCGCCCGGATCGTCCCCGACGGCGCCGGCGGCGCGATCATCGCGTGGCAGGACGAGCGCGGCGGCTCCAGCTACGACATCTACGCGCAGCACGTGACCGCCTCGGGGGCCGTGGATCCCACCTGGCCCGCCAACGGCCTCGCGGTCTGCACGGCGGCGGACTTCCAGGCCGGCGTGCAGGTCGTCTCGGACGGCGCGGGCGGCGCGATCGCGACGTGGGGCGACCGGCGCAGCGGCTCGTACTACGACATCTACGCGCAGCACGTGCTGCCATCCGGCGTCGTCGACCCCGCATGGCCCGTGAATGGCCGCCAGGTCTGCGGCGCGGCCTTGGACCAGACCAGCCCGGTGATCGTCTCGGACGGGGCGGGCGGGGCCGTGATCGCGTGGCAGGACTACCGCAACGGCTTCAACTGGGACATCTACGCGCAGCACGTGCTCGCGTCCGGAGCCGTGGATCCCGCGTGGCCGCTGGACGGCCAGGCGCTCTGCACCGCGTCGCAGTCGCAGCAGAGTCCGCAGATCGTCTCGGACGGGGCGGGCGGCGCCATCGTCACGTGGCAGGACCTCCGCACCGGGACCACCGACATCTACGCGCAACGCGTGATGGCCACCGGCGTCGTATCGCCGACCTGGCCTGCGAATGGCCAGGTGATCTGCGGCGCCTTGAGCTACCAGTACGGTCCGATGATCGCGTCCGACGGCGCCGGCGGCGCCATCATCGCGTGGGAGGACTACCGGAGCGGCACCAACTACGACATCTACGCCCAGCACGTCCTCGCGTCAGGCACCGTCGACGCCGGGTGGCCCGTCGACGGGCGCGTGCTCTGCGCCGCGGCGAACGGCCAGTACGGCCCGGTGATCGCATCCGACGGCGGGGGCGGGGCCATCGTCGCCTGGTACGACCAGCGCAGCGGGTCGGCCTACCACATCTACGCCCAGCACGTGCTCGCCAGCGGCGTTCCCGACCCCGCATGGCCCCTGGACGGCTCCGCCGTGTGCCTCGCGCCGTCCAACCAGTACGCCCCGGTGATCCTGTCGGACGGCGCGGGTGGCGCCCTCGTGACCTGGGAGGACTACCGCAGCCTCGTGGGCTACGACGTGTACGCGCAACACATGCTGGCGAACGGGACGGCGGATCCGTCGTGGCCGACGGACGGTCGCGCGATCTCGACGGCCACGGGCGACCAGAGCATTCCCGCGATCGCTCCGGATGGCGCGGGCGGTGCCCTGATCGTGTGGAGCGACGGGCGCGCCGACGTGGACGACATCTACGCGCAGAGGGTCGCCCGCTTCGGCTACCTCGGCACGCCCGAGGCGGAGATCGTCGCCGCGCGGGACGTGCCGAACGACCAGGGCGGGCGCGTGAAGCTGTCCTGGAACGCGAGCTGGCTCGACCTCGCGCAGGATCCCAACCTGTCGGGCTACGACGTGCTGCGCTCGGTGCCGCCCGCGGCCGCGGCCGCGCACCGCGCCGCGGGCGCGCCCGTGCGCATGCTGGCCGAGGGCCTCGCGGGCGCGCACGCGGGCGATCTGCTCGTGCAGGCGGCGGGCGCGAGCACGTACTACTGGGAGTACGTCACGAACGTGCAGGCGCTGCACTACGTGAGCGGCTACAGCAACCTCGTGCCGACCGCCGCGGACTCGACAGCCGCCTCGAATCCGCTCACCGCCTTCATGGTGGTGGCCCGCAACACCACGGGCAGCATGTTCTGGCCCTCGCAGCCGGCGCTGGGGTACTCCGTGGACAACCTCGCGCCCGTCGCGCCCGCGCCGTTCACCGGCAACCGCGCCTCCGGCGTCACGTTCCTGCACTGGGACCGCAACACCGAGGCCGACCTCGCGGGCTACCGGCTCTACCGCGGGGCGTCCGCGGGCTTCGTCCCCGGGCCCGGCGACCTCGTCGCCGCGCTCGCCGACACCGGCTACGCCGACGCCGCGCCGCCCTCGTACTACAAGCTCACCGCGATCGACATCCACGGCAACGAGTCGCCCGTCGCGCTGCTCTCGCCCGCGAGCCTCAGCGGCGTCGGTCCCGGCGTCCCGCCGGCGCGCGCGTTCCTCGAGCTGGCGGGCGAGAACCCGGTGCGCGGTGCCGCGGCGCTGCGCTTCGGTCTCGTGCGCGCGGGGCGCGTGACGCTCGCGCTCTACGACGCCGGCGGGCGGCGCGTGCGCACGCTCGTGGAGGGCGACCGCCCCGCGGGCACGTACGCGGCCACGTGGGACGGCCGCGACGATGCCGGCGGCGCGACGCCGCCGGGGCTCTACTTCGCGCGGTTCGACGCGCCGGGGTTCGGCGCGATGCAGCGGATCGCGCGCCTCGAGCGACGCCGGCGCCGCGGGCGTGCG
>JBAIWU010000527.1:0-3657 GCA_037917155.1 Candidatus Eiseniibacteriota bacterium | reverse complement strand
CGCTCGGCGGCGCCGAGCGCGCGCACCGCCGAGGCGGGATCGCCCTGGCGCGCCAGCAGGAACGCGAGCCCGCGCGCGAAGTCCCCGCGCCACGGCTGGCGCGTGGAGGCCGCGCGCAACGCCTCGGTCGTGCCGCGGGGATCGAGTGGCGCCAGGTGCAGCAGCACGCCGCTCGCCCAGCTCGCCTCCGCGGGCGAGGCCGTCCACGCCTCGAGCGCCACGCGGATCGCGTCGCGCGGCTTGCCCGTGCGCTCGAGCGCGCCGGCCAGGTCGTGCGCGCCGAGCAGCGAGTCGCGCAGCACCGATCGCTCGCGCGACAGCAGCGTCGCCGCGGCGCGATCGTCGCCGAGCGCGACCTCGGTCGCGGCCAGCTCGCCGACCACGAGCGGGTGGTGCGGCAGCTCGTCAGCGAGGGCCTGCAGGGAGTCGCGCGCGCGCGCCGGCATGCCGCCCGAGCGCAGGTCGAGCGCGCGCCGCAGCCGCACGAGGTGGGCGGGATCGAGCGGCGGGTAGGGGTGCTGGACGCGCAGCGGCTCCGGCAGCCCGGGCGGCACGGGCAGCGAGAAGCGCAGCGGCAGCTCGGACTGCCTCACGTTGGAGCCGGGCAGGCGGTCGTCGCCCGGCGAGCGGCCCGGCGGCGCGGCCGCGAACGCGAGCGTCGCCGCGCACGCGCCGGCGAGCGCGGCCGCGAGCAGCACGCGCCGAGCGCGTCGCGCGGGCCTCACCGCGGGCTCCCGTTCAGCCGCTCGAGGTAGCGCTCGATGAGCGCGCGGTACTGCGCGGGATACCGGTCCGCGTCCGCCTTCATCAGGTCGAGCCGCAGGCGGTCGTTCTCGCGCAGCATGGCCTCGGGCAGCGGGGCCGGCGAGGGACGCGCGACGTCGACGCCCGGCCGAGACTCGCGCTCGGGATCGTAGTCGCGGCGGTTGATCGATCTCTGGGCGTCGAGCAGCCGCGAGA
The DNA here is from genome assembly GCA_037917155.1 of Candidatus Eiseniibacteriota bacterium. Taxonomy (GTDB): domain Bacteria; phylum Eisenbacteria; class RBG-16-71-46; order RBG-16-71-46; family RBG-16-71-46; genus CAIXRL01. The sequence continues at coordinate 2,697 of JBAIWU010000527.1, read as the reverse complement.
GGATGTGCGTCTGCCGCTCCTCGAGCTCGGGGCCGGTGTCGCCCTGGCGGATCAGCTCCTCCGCCTTCGCCATGTCGTCGTGCGCCTGGTCGAGCCGGCCGAGGAGCTGCCGGCGCGACTGCTCGTCGCGCTGGATGTCCTCGAGCTCGGCGCGCAGGCGGGCCTGCTCGTCCGCGAGGCGGCGCAGCTCGGCCTGGTCGCCGGGCGAGAGCCGCGTCGCCTGGCTCAGGCGCTCGGCGAGCTGGCGCGAGCGCTCGTTGAGCTGGCCCTGGCGCTGGCCCATCTGGCCGACGCGCTCGCTCGGCGACATCGCCTGCCCCTGGCCGCCGCCGGGCTTCGTGCCGGGCTTGTTGCACATGGCCGACTCCGCGCCGCGCAGCGCCCGGATCGCGTCGCCCAGCGCCATGCCCGCGTTGCGGCCCTGGCTGCGCGCGCGCGCCCGGTTGCCCTGCGCGAGGTCGCGGCCCGACTGCGACAGCCCCGTCATGGCGCGCCCCAGCGCCTCCTGCACCTGCGGCGAGAGCACGGGCGTCTCCTTGCCGAGCGTCTCGAGCGAGTCGGCGACGCGCGCGACGCCCTCGGAGAGGTCGGTCTGGCGGTCGGCCTGCTCCTGGTCCGCGCCGCCCTCCTGCATGCCCTGCGAGGCCTCCTGCCCGATCGACACGAGGTCCTGCGTCGAGCGGCGCACCGCGGCGAGCTGGCGCGCGAGGCGCTGCGCCTGCGCCGACTGGCTGCTGCGGTTCATGCGCGCGGCGGCCTGCGCCAGGCTCTCGCTCGCCTGCGCGCCCGACTGCGCGGCCTGCTGCGACTGGCCGCTCTCCGCCGACGACGCGGCGGACTGCTGCTGCTGCGCCGCCTGCTGCTCGAGCTGCTCGGCGGCCGCCTTCAGGTCCTCCTTCGCGTCCGGACTCGAGGTCTCGCCCGCCGCGTCGCGTGCGTCCTTCGCCAGCTCCTGCGAGCGTTGGGCCGCGTCGCGCTGGCGCTGCGCGAGGTCGCGCCGGCGCTCGTCCGCCGACCGGCCGTCGTGCGCGTCGGGCTTGTCGGACGCCTCGTGCTCGCGGTTGAGCGCGTCCTGCCGCGCCTTGAGCTCCTCGGCGCGCTTCGCGAGCGCGTCCATGCGCTCCTCGTCGCGCATCTGCTTGAGCAGCGCCAGGCTGCGCTCGAGGCTCTTGAGCAGGTCCTTGTTCTCCTGGCTCAGCTTCGGCAGCGTCTGCTCCATCGTGCTGCGGTCCATCTTCTCGAGCGCCTCCTGCATGCGCTTGAGCGCGTCCCGGAACTCGGGGCTCTGGATCTGCCGCATGAGGTCGGACATCTCGCGCAGCTTCTGCTGCAGCTCCTCGCGGAACGCCTGCCGCTCGGCGGCGTCGGCCAGCGTCTTGCGCGCGTCCTCGGTGGCGCGGTCGATCTGCTGCGCGATCTGCTGCTGGCGCTCGAGCGCCTTGCGCATCTCCTCGCTGCGCTCGTACTGGGGCGGCGTCGTCACGCCCGGCCGCGGCTGCTGGCGCTGGAGCTGGTCGAGCTGCTTCTGCAGCTCGCGCGCGTGCTCGGCCACCTGCTCGAGCGACTGCTGCACGCCTTCCTGCCGCCGGTCGATGTCCTGGTAGAGCTCGGCCATGGACGGGAACCGCAGGCGGAACTCGGGGCTCGTGGCGCTCGCCGGTCCGCCGATGCGGTCGTTGTCGCGCACCACGAACCGGAACGAGCCGCTCTCGCCCGGCAGCAGCGCGAGCGCGCCCGCGTCCCAGCCCGCGGTCACGCGCGCCTCGCGCGGCTCGTTGCGGAACGCCGACAGCGTCACGTCCTTCCACGGCTGTGAGGCCTCCTTGCGGTACTGGAGCCTCAGGTCGGTCAGCCCGAGGTCGTCCTGCACGAGCACGTCGTAGGGGACCTGCGAGCCCGCGGGCAGGTCCTGGTCGCCGTGCGGCAGCGCCACGGTGATGACCGGAGGCGCGTCCGGCAGCGCGCTGACCCGGTAGCGGTACTCGCCCGCGCCCGAGACGGCCTCGGCGCGCAGCGTCCACTCGCCGTCCGCGCGCACGGGCACGGTGCCGCGCCAGCGTCGCGGCGTGACCGCGCGCCACGCGACGGGCGCGCCGCCGGGCAGGCGCGCGACCAGGGACTCGACGTCGCGGTCGAACGTCACCTCGACGCTCGCGACGGAGCCCCGCAGCGCCGCGAGGTCGCCGCTCGTCGACGTGCCGCTCTGCGCGGGCAGCCGCGCGTACGCCGGCGCGCGGTACTCGAACGCGAAGCTGACCGGCTGCGGCTGGCCCGCCAGGGCGATGTGGTAGCGCGGGCTGCGCAGCGCGGCGACGCGCACGGCGTAGTCGCGGGCGCGCGTGACCGGCGGCAGGTCGAAGCGCCAGGTGTGCACGCCGCCCTCGACCGCCTCGAGCTGCGGCGCCGGCGAGGCGCCCTGGCCCAGCAGGCGCGGGGTCGCGGCCGAGCCGCGCACGCGCGCGCGCACCGCGAGCGTCGCGCCGGGCGAGAGCGTCACGGAGCCGGGCTCGACGGCGAGCGTCACCGGGGGCGCGGCGAGCGCGGGGTTCCACAGCGTGCGCCACGAGCGCTGCGCCGCGTGCGGCGCGAGCGCGGCGAGCAGCGCCACGGCGAGCGTGGCGGCGCCGGTCGCGGCGAGCGGCGCGCGCGGGCGCACGCGCGGGCGCTCGGCGGCGATCGGCGTCGCGCGCAGCCGGC
>JBAIWU010000526.1:0-4540 GCA_037917155.1 Candidatus Eiseniibacteriota bacterium | reverse complement strand
TTGGGGGGAGCAGCCAGTGGCCGAGTAGTCAGTAGTCAGTAGCCAGTAGTCAGTAGATGCGGGCGGCGTTTGCATCACGCGCCGCGCGGGCCTACTGCCTACTGTCTACTGTCTACTGGCTACTGTCTACCAGTGTCTACTGCGGGTCAGACCAGGTCAGACCAACCCCTGATCCAACATGGCGTCGGCGACCTTCAGGAACCCGGCGATGTTGGCGCCGGCCACGTAGTTGCCCGCCACGCCGAACTCCTTCGCCGCCTCGTTGGCCGCCCCGTGGATGGCCTTCATGATGCCGTGCAGGCGCTGGTCCACCTCCTCGCGCGTCCAGCTCAGCCTCAGGCTGTTCTGAGACATCTCGAGCCCGGACGTGGCCACGCCACCGGCGTTGGCCGCCTTCCCGGGACCGTACAGGATCTTGGCGTCGAGGAACACGTTGACGCCGTCGATTGTCGTCGGCATGTTCGCGCCTTCGGCGACCACGTAGACGCCGTTGCCGACCAGGTGCATCGCGTCCTTGCCGTTGATCTCGTTCTGCGTGGAGCTCGGGAACGCGCAATGGGCCGTGTGGTTCCAGAGCGGGTTGTAATCGAGCTTCGGATCGACCGGAGTGAAGACCGCCTTGTACTTGTCCGCATACTCCTTGATGCGGCCCCGGCGGACGTTCTTGAGATCCATCACGAACTTCAGCTTCTCGCGATCGATGCCGTCCGGGTCGTGGATCATGCCGTTGGAGTCGGAGAGCGTGAGCACCTTGCCGCCGAGGTCGAGGATCTTCTCGACCGTGTACTGCGACACGTTGCCGCTGCCCGAGACGAGGCAGTTCTTGTGGATGGCGATCATGATCTTGTGCAGGCGATCGTCCACCTCCTCGCGCGTCCACGAGAGCCGCATGCTGTTCTGCGACATCTCGAGGCCCGACGTGGCCACGCCGCCGGCGTTCGCCGCCGTGGCCGGCCCGTACAGGATGCCCGCGTCGAGGTAGATCTTGATCGCGTCCAGCGTGCTGGGCATGTTCGCGCCCTCGGCGACCAGCGACACGCCGTTCTTGATCAGGTTCGCCGCGTCCTTGGCGTTGATCTCGTTCTGCGTCGCGCTCGGGAAGGCGCAATCGGCCTTCAGGTTCCAGAGCGGGTTGTAGTCCATCGACGGGTCGACGGGCATGTACTTGGCCTTCGGGAACTTGTCCGCGTACTCCTTCATGCGGCCGCGGCGCACGTTCTTGAGGTCCATGACGAACGCGAGCTTCTCGCGATCGACGCCGTCCGGGTCGTGGATCATGCCGTTGGAGTCCGACAGCGTGAGCACCTTGCCGCCGAGGTCGAGGATCTTCTCGACCGTGTACTGCGACACGTTGCCGCTGCCCGACACGAGGCAGGTCTTGCCCTGCAGCGTCTGGCCCTTGGTCTTGAGCATCTCGGCCGCGAAGTACACGGAGCCGTAGCCGGTGGCCTCCGGACGGATCAGCGAGCCGCCCCAGTTGAGGCCCTTGCCGGTGAGCACGCCCGAGAACTCGTTGCGCAGGCGCTTGTACTGGCCGAACAGGTAGCCGATCTCGCGGCCGCCGACGCCGATGTCACCCGCGGGCACGTCGGTGTCCGGGCCGATGTGGCGCTCGAGCTCGGTCATGAAGCTCTGGCAGAAGCGCATCACTTCGTTGTCGCTCTTGCCCTTGGGATCGAAGTCCGAGCCGCCCTTGCCGCCGCCCATGGGCAGCGTCGTGAGCGAGTTCTTGAACACCTGCTCGAACGCGAGGAATTTCAGGATCCCGAGATTCACCGACGGGTGGAAGCGCAGGCCGCCCTTGTACGGCCCGATCGCGCTGTTCATCTCGATGCGGTAGCCGCGATTGACCTGCACCTCGCCGCGATCGTCCTGCCACGGAACGCGGAACATGAGCACGCGCTCCGGCTCCACGATGCGCTCCAGCAGGCGCGCCGAGCGGTACTCGGGGTGACGCTCGATGACCGGGGTCAGGGAGCCGATCACCTCGCGCACCGCCTGGTGGAACTCGGGCTCCGCGGGGTTCTTGGCGACGACACCGTCGACGACGGAGTTGATGTAGTCCTTGGTATTCATGGTCTTGGTCTTGGTTCCCACCGCCACGTCCATTCCACTCATGTCCGGCTCCTTTCAGGGGATCGCACGAGAGCCCCAGCGAAGAGCAATCGTTGCGCCACTCGTGCCACGGTGGACGGTTCCCGGGGCGCCATGGCGAACGACGGTCCGCGGCGCATCCTACTCCCGCCGGCGAAGCCTGTAGACGTGAAAGCGCAACGGCTTCGGCGATCCGATGCGGCGCGCGTCGCATCGCGCATGGCGGCTCGAACGCGCTGCACGCACGTCCGCGAGTTGTGCGGCCGCGCGCGCCAGCGCCGAACCGCCCGCCAACCTGACAGGCGCCCCCCGCGTTCTGACAGGGCGCGCGCAGGCATGCGAACGCGCCGGGATGGCGGCGCGAGCGCGCCGCGGAGCCTCCCGGTTTGCGGCATGTAACCGATTACATGAGAGGCCGGCGCGCGACCCATGCGATCCCGATGCCCAACTCGCCCCGGGGCGAGTTGGGTCGGCGGTGCGTGCGACCCTCAGTCGAGCACGACGACGCGGCAGCTCCCGAGCTCGCGCGCTCCGGCGCGCAGCCGCGCGAAATAGACGCCCGCCGGCAGCGCGCGGCCATCGGTCGCGGTGCGCCCCCACGCCAGCTCGCGGAGCCCCGCGCCGACGCCGCAGGCGTACCGGAGCGCGCCCTGCGCGTCGAAGACCTCGAGCGTGGCCGGCTCGTCGAGCGGCTGCCACGCGAAGCGCATGGCGCCGCGGTTCGGCTGCGGGTACGCGAACAGTCGCTGCGGGCGCACGACCGGTTCGCTCGCAGCGGCGGTCGGCGTCGCGCAGCCCTGGCCGAGCGCTCCGACGAGGCCGCAGCCGGCGCGGTTCAGCGCGGGCGACGTGGACGCCAGCGACACCACGTCGGACGGCGCGTTGCAGAACAGCGGATCGAGCGCGAAGTCGGTCGCGCCCGGCGACACGCCGCTCGTGCCCCCGCCCGCATTGCCGAACCAGTCGTTGCACCCGAGCGCGATGCCGCCCGTGCCGAGCTTCTCGAGCCCGACCTGGTTGCCGAAGCCGATGTTGTGCACCACGGAGTCCGCCGTGGCGTCGGTCGAGTTGATCGAGAAGCCCGGGCCCACGTTGTAGAAGCTGGTGTTCGAGCGCATCCGCGTGTCGTAGTCCGACGTCGCCTTCAGGCCCGCGCCGCCGTTGTGGCCCACCACGTTGTGATCCATCAGCAAGCACAGGTCGGCGCGGATCCCGTCCCCCGCGCAATGCAGCACCGTGTTGCCACGCACGTGCCCGACGATCGTCATCGCCACGATGCCGGCGCCGTTCGCGCGTGTGACGGTGTTGTTGTCCACGTGGTCGGTGGTCACCTGCAAGTCCATGCCCATCGAGCCGGTGCTGTCGACGGTGTTGCCGTCGATCGTCGGGGTGATGCCGTACGCCCGGATGCCGACCCCGCCGCATCGGCGCACGGTGTTACCCAGGCAATTCGACGAGTTGGTGCCCCCTCCCGGATTGCCGGAGACGATCCCGTCCCCCGAGCAATCCTCGACCAGGTTGCCGATCGCCACCCTGTACCCCTGTCCCCCGAACGTGATCCCCGTGACGCAGTTGCGCACGATGTTGTCCGACGCCACCACGTCCTCGCCGAAGTGGATTCCGGTCTCCGCCGGCCCCACGACATAGTTTCCCGAAACGGCGGACTGGGCGTTCGCATAGGCCGTGAGCGTGCCTGCGACCACGGTGTTGAGGCTGACGTCCGTGAAGAACCCGTTCGCGTACAGGGGCCCGAACACCAGGCAACCCGTCACGTGGACAAATCCGGCGCCCGCGTTGCAGACGAGGCCGGAATCCGCACGGCAGGCCGTGAACTGACAGCCGGTGTTGGATGAAACCGATGCACTGCGCAGGATATGGATCCCCTGCACGGAGATGGCTCTCTGGTCGTAACCGGCCGAGCCGGTGAGGCGCAGGACAATGGGCGCCGGCATTCCAAACCGGTCCATGAACTTCGCGAGAAAGACGCCGTGCGTGAGCGAGACGGTCTCGTTGTACGTGCCGCTCCTGACCCAGACCGTGTCGACGTTGGCGTCAATGGCCGCCTGGATGGTCGCGTGGTTGTCGGGAACGATCGTGCTCGTGGCGTGCGCACTCGTACTCGAGACCACACACGCGACGGCGGCGAGAAAGGGAACGAGGCGCATGGGGCGACCTCCGAGGGGCGGCAGGCGCGTCCGCTCGCCATCCGGTGCGTGAGCGCGTCCTGCCCGTGTCACTCGCGGACTGCGGGGGCGCGCCCGGGGGCGTCGCGTCGGCGGCTGCGTCGAGCGACGACGACTCTGCCGGCGAGGCCGCGAGTCTAGGCCTCGCCCGGGCTCCGGGCCAGCGCGCCGTCGCGCGCCAGCGCCTGCGCGCGCCGCGGCCCGAACGGCCCGCGACCGGCGCCACGGCGCTGCGCGCGCCCGGCGGCCGCGGGCGGTCCCCG
>JBAIWU010000525.1:0-1779 GCA_037917155.1 Candidatus Eiseniibacteriota bacterium | reverse complement strand
GCCGACCGCGTCGTGGGCATGCACTTCATGCACCCGGTCACGCGCAGCCCGATCGTCGAGGTCGTGCGCGGCACCGAGACGTCCGAGGACACGTTCCAGCGCGCCGTCACGTTCGCGCGCACGCTCGACAAGACCGTGATCGAGGTCTTCGAGTACCCCGGCTACGTCGTCACGCGCGCCATCCTGCCGTTCGTGAACGAGGCCATGTACATCGTCATGGAGGGCGTCGCGAGCGCCGAGGACGTCGATCTCGCCATCCGGCTCGGCTACGAGTTCAAGATGGGCCCGCTCGAGTACGCCGACCGCGTCGGCCTCGACACCGTGCTCGGCTGGATGGAGCACCTCTTCCACGAGCTCGGCGACTTCAAGTTCCGCCCCTGCCCGCTTCTGCGCCGCATGGTGCGCGCCGGGCGGCTGGGCCGGAAGACCGGCCGCGGTTTCTTCGAGTACAAGGGCAACGAGCGCGTCCGCTTCCCGAAGGAGGTCGCGCGATGAAGGTGCTCGTGCTCAACTGCGGCTCGTCGTCGGTCAAGTACCAGCTCATCGAGACGTCGATCGAGGCGATCGAGCGGGACGCCGACCGCGAGATCGCTCGCGGCCTCGTCGAGCGCATCGGCTCGTCCACCGCGGTGCACGTGTTCCAAGCCGAGGGCCGCGGCAGGGTGACCGACACCGGCGAGATCCTCGAGCACCGCGACGCGCTCGCCCACATCATGAAGATGCTCACGCACCCCGAGCGCGGCGTGCTGCGCGACCCCTCCGAGATCGACGCCGTCGGCCACCGCTTCGTGCACGGCGGCGAGCGCTTCGCGCAGTCGGTTCTCGCCTCGCCCGAGGCGATCCACGCCGTCGAGGAGTGCATCCCGCTGGCGCCGCTGCACAACCCGCCGAACCTGCGCGGCTTCGAGGCCGCGAGCCGCCTCCTGCCCGGCAAGCCGCACGCGCTCGTGTTCGACACCGCGTACCACCAGACGATGCCGCCGCACGCGTACCTCTACGCGCTCCCCCACGTTCTCTACACGCGGCACGCCGTGCGCCGCTACGGCTTCCACGGCACGTCGCACCGCTTCGTCGGCTGGCGCTCGCAGGCGCTTCTGGGGCGCCCCCGAACCGGGACGCGGCTCATCACCTGCCACCTCGGCAACGGCGCCAGCGTCTGCGCGATCGATCACGGCCGCTCGGTGGACACCTCGATGGGCTTCACGCCGCTCGAGGGCCTGATCATGGGCACGCGCTCCGGCGACCTCGACCCGGGCGTGCTGTTCCACGTCATGCACGTCGAGGAGCTCGACGAGCGCCAGGTCGTCACGATGCTCAACAAGCACTCGGGGCTCTACGGCATCTCCGGCGTGTCGAACGACATGCGCGAGCTGCTGGCCGAGGAGGCGAAGGGGCACGAGCGCGCGCGGCTCGCGGTGGACATGTTCTGCTACCGGCTCAAGAAGTACATCGCGGCGTACGCGGGGGCGATGGGCGGCGCGGACGCGGTGCTGTTCACGGGCGGCATCGGCGAGAACGCGCCGCCGGTGCGAGCGCGCTCGCTCGCCGGCCTGGAGTTCATGGGCATCCGGCTCGACGAGGCGCGCAACGCCGCGGCGGTGGGGCGCGAGGCCGAGATCTCCGCGGCGGGCTCCCCGGTGAAGGTGCTCGTGGTCCCGACCAACGAGGAGCTCATCATCGCCCGGGACACGGTGCGGCTGGTCGAGGGCGCGCCTCAGGTGTGAGCACACGCGTTCGGGGCGCAGCCGCCCCGGCGCGTGGGACTTTGGTGGTATTGCG
>JBAIWU010000524.1:0-1873 GCA_037917155.1 Candidatus Eiseniibacteriota bacterium | reverse complement strand
CGGGGCGACGGGCCCTACGGCAAGCGGCTGATCGCCGACCACAACGTCCATCCGCGCAACCTCACCGACTCGGCGTACGTCGCGACGCGGACCGACAAGGACCTCTTCGCGATCATCGACCTGGGCGGCGGCCACTTCCGCAAGGCCGTCTACATGCCGGCGTGGACCCAGACGCTGACGCCCGCGCAGATCAAGAGCCTGATCGCGTACATCCGCGCCATCTCGCGCACCGCCTCGCGCACGTAGCGGCGCGCCAAGCGAGCGGGCCCGGGGCGATGCCGCCCCGGGCCCGTCGCGTTCCGCGCGGCGCGTCAGCCCCGCGGCTCCTCGGGCCGCTGCATGCCCTCCTGGATCTGCCGCCGCACGGCCTCGGCGTCGGCGCTGCGCGGCGCGGCCGCGGCCACCGCGTCCGCGCCCACCCGCTCGCTCAGCAGCAGCGTGAGCAGGCCTTCCATGACGTTGCCGGTGGCCGGCGAGCCGTCGTGTCCGTTGCTCCCGACCACGACGCGCGGCACCACGTCCACGCGCGAGGCCTGGATCGCCTCGGCGAAGCGGTTCATGACCTGCTGCGTGAGCTGGAAGCGCGGGCCGCCGTAGGCGCGCACCTGCTCCTCGATCGCCATGGCCTGCGCCACGCCCACGCGCGCGGCGCGCTCGGCGTCGGCGCCGGCGATCGCCTTGACCTTGCGCGCCTCGCCCTCGCCCATCAGGCGCACCTTCTCGGCCTCGGCCGAGGCCAGCGTCTGGATGCGGCTCGCCTCCTGCTGCGCGCGGGCGACGTCGGCCTTGCCCTGGTTCGACTGCACCACGATCGAGAGCTCGGCCTCGGTGATCGCGCTCTGCTGCCGCGCGCGCTGCTCGGCCTCGCGCAGCTCGCGCTCCTTCACCGCCGCGACCTGCTGGCGGTTGTAGGTCTCCACCTGCTCGGTCGCGATCTGGCGCGAGCGGAGCTGCATGAGGATCTGCTCGATCTGGCCGCCGGGCGCGCCGCTGGTGGGCGTGCCGATCAGGACTTCCTGGAGCTCCAGGTTGTATTGCGCGAACTTCGCCTTCATCTCGTCGCCGGCGATGCGCTGGATGTCGCTGCGGTCCTGCAGCAGCTGGATCAGCGTGCGCGTCTGCCCGATGTTCTTGAAGTAGGCGCTCACCATGGGGTCGAGCGTCTGCTCGACCAGGCGCTTGATGTCGCCGAAGCGCTGGATCACGAGCGGCGCCTTGCGGTAGTCGATGTGCACGACGACCGACAACGGCAGCGACGGCTCGAACGCGTCCTTGGTGATCAGCGAGACCTCGGTGAGGTTCTCGTCGTACTTGTGCTCGCCCGACTCGGACTTGTTCCACTTGAGGATGAAGTTCGTGGTCGGGACCATGTTGACCTTGCCGGCGTACGTGTTGAACGCGTACTTGCCCGGCATGAGCGGCTCGCTCCACACGCCGCGCAGGCCCTTCTGCACAAGCTCGCCGTGCTTGTAGTCGTCGCCCGAGAGGTCCCGCCCGGCCTCGCCGGTGTAGCTGACCACCACGCCGACGTTGCCGACCTCGACGATCGTCTTGGGCACGGTCTCGACGGTCGCGAACAGCCGGTTGACGTAGTACGTGCCCTCGACCAGCACCTGGAGCTGCCGGCCGCGCATGCCGCCCGCGGCGAGGAAGCGCTCCGGGTCCTGGAAGCTGTTGTGGTACGTGGCGGCGTTCGTGGCGTCCTCGCCCACGGTGGGGGCGATGATCTGGCCCGCGGGCAGCGATGGGCCGTCGTGCACGGTGACCACGCCGATGGAGTCGTCGGCGCCCTTGATGACGATGGGAGAGAAGCCGCCGCGCTCGGCGATGACCTGCGCCATGCGCGCAAACACGCCCGGCTCCTCCTTCTCCA
>JBAIWU010000523.1:0-2920 GCA_037917155.1 Candidatus Eiseniibacteriota bacterium | reverse complement strand
AGCTGCGCACCGACGAGCCCGTGCTCGCCTGGCGTGCCGCGGGCGGGGGCTTCGAGCTGGTCACCGCGCACGGGCGGTACACGGCGGCGAGCCTCGTCCTCGCGACCAACGCGTGGCTCGACCGGCTGCTGCCCGGCGTCACGCTGCCGCTCTCGGTCGCGCGACAGGTCCTGTTCTGGTTCGCGCCGCGCGGGCCCCTGCAGCCGTTCGGGCCGCAGCGGCTGCCGATCTGGATCTGGGAGCGCGGCCCGGAGCTCTTCCTCTATGGCTTTCCCGAGCTCGGCGGCCTCGTCAAGGTGGCGCGGCACCACGGCGGGTCTCCCGCCGACCCGGACACGGTCGACCGCGCGGTGGCGCCGGAGGAGGCGGCGCCGGTCCGCGCGTTCCTGGCCGCATGCATGCCGGCGGCCGACGGCGAACCCCGGCGCGCGGCCGTGTGCCTGTACGCGAACACGCCCGACGGCCATTTCCTCATCGACCGCCATCCCGCGCACGAGCGGGTGCTCGTGATCTCCGCGTGCTCGGGGCACGGCTTCAAGTTCTCGAGCGCGATCGGCGAGCTGGCCGCGCGCATGCTGCTCGACGGCGGGCGTCCCGCGGAGCTGGAGCCGTTCCGCTGGCGGTGGTGAGCGATCGCGTCGCCCGCGCGGCCACGATCCGGCGCCCCGACCGCCGCCGTCAGCGCTTCGCGCGGCGCGCGGGCGCCTGCCGCAGCACGTCGGCGATCTTCGCGGAGTCGGCGGGAAAGAGCCCGACCTTCGCCAGCCGCGGCACCAGCGGCACCCAGCGCGGCTCCTTCGCGAACACCTCGCGGAACTGCTTCCGCGCCGCTTCCTCCTGGCCGTTCGTGTACTGGGTGACGGCGGCCCAGAACTGCAGCTCGACCACGTCGGGCGCGAGCCGCATGGCCTCGGCGTAGGCGCGCGCGGCCTCGGCGCTCTTCTTCTCCGCCGTGTACGCGTCGCCCTGGTCCTCGAGGTTGTACGCGCGCCGCAGCCGCAGCAGCCGGCGCAGCTCCACCAGCGGGTGCGGGTGGTCCTCCACGCGCAGGTTCACGAGGTAGTCGGTCCACGGCTTGCCCGAGCCCTGCGCCTTGACGACCACGATCGCGGCCGACTGCCGGCCGCGGATGTCGCCGCCGGCCTTCTCCGCGGCCTCGAGCGCCTGCATGAGCCGCTCGGCGAGGTCGCCCTGCGCGTGCTCGTACGCGGCCTTCATCGCCGGCCAGATGGTCGGGTTCGCCATCAGGTTCGCCTGGCAGGAGAACTCCTCGCCCTGCACGTCGCCGGCGTCCGGGATGCATGCGGGCCCGGTGAACGCGGCCACGTTGCCGTGCGCGTCGACCATGGCCACCTGCCGGCCCTCGTGGTGCGGATCCGCCGCGAGCAGCGAGTCGAGCGCCTGCTTCGCGGTCAGGCCCCGGCGCATCAGGTCGAGCCCGAGCGGGCCGTAGTCCACCAGCACCAGCGACTGCGTCGCCACGGCCCCGACGCCGGCCTCGGCCCACGGCACCACCGGGCCGACCGAGAAGTAGTGCGACTGCACCGCGACACCCAGTTCGCCGGTCTTCGGGTCGCGGGCGACGATCGAGTACGTGTGCGCGAGCGGATCGCGGCGGGCGGCGGCGGCGGGCGAGGCGACGAGCGTCGCGAGCGCGAGGGCGGCGAGGGCGCGCATGGAGAGCCTCCGGAGACGGGTCGGACCACGGGGACGCGGGGCACTCTACACCGGGGCCGCTCCCGGCGGCCCGCCCGCCGTGCAGGAGGCCGGCCCGCGCGCGCCCGGAGTGCAATCTGCCGCGCCCGGCGCGGACCGCGCGCGATCCCGGGGCCCCGGCGCACGATCCGTCGTGTCCCGCGGCCCGGGCGGCGCGCTAGACTGGTGTCGTAGCCCCGCTCCTCCGCAGGGTCGTGCGGACACCCACACGGATTCCCCACCATGCGCTCCATCCGCTGCACCATCGCGGCCGCGCTCGCGATCCTCGCCCTGCCCGCCGCCGCGCTCGCGCAGGCCCCCGTGTTCCTGCTGTCGTGGGGCAACACCGGCGGCGCCGGTGGCGACCTCTACAACCCGCGCGGGGTGGCGGTGAGCGCCGCGGGCCGCGTGTACGTCACCGACACGCGCAACCACCGCGTGGTCGCGTACACGCGCGACGGAGCCTACCTGTTCGAGTGGGGCGGCTACGGCACCGGCGACGGGCAGTTCGACTGGCCGTACGGGATCGCGCTGGACGCGGCGGGGAACGTGTACGTCTCCGACTACCACCAGGACCGCGTGCAGAAGTTCACCGCGACCGGGACGTACCTCGCGCAGTGGGGCGCGACCGGCAACGGTGACGGGCAGCTCTCGTACCCCGACGGCCTCGCGCTGGACGGCGCGGGCAACGTCTACGTCGCCGACTCGTTCAACAACCGCGTCCAGGTCTTCGCGCCCGACGGGACGTACCTGCGCCAGTGGGGCGGACCCGGCGGCGGGCCCGGGCAGTTCCAGTCGCCCGCCGGGGTCGCGATCGACGCGGCCGGCGAGGTCTACGTGGCCGACGAGCTCAACGACCGCATGCAGAAGTTCGACGCGACCGGGCACTACCTGATGGCGTGGGGCACGACCGGCTACGGGCCGGGGCAGTTCAGCGGCCCGAGCGGCGTGGCCCTGGACGCGGGCGGCAACGTGTTCGTGGTCGACCACGACAACAACCGCGTGCAGGAGTTCAACGCCTCGGCCGCGTTCCTGGCCGCGTGGGGCGTGCTCGGCCCGGGCGACGGCGACTTCGCTTACCCGCACGCCTGCGCGGTCGACGGCGACGGCAACGTCTACGTCGCGGACACGTTCAACAGCCGCATCGAGAAGTTCGGGCCCGGCGCCACGCCCGCGCGGCTCGTCACCTGGGGCACGCTCAAGACGCGCTATCGCTGAGGGACTT
>JBAIWU010000522.1:0-2338 GCA_037917155.1 Candidatus Eiseniibacteriota bacterium | reverse complement strand
CCGGCCGCGTCGGCGCCCGGTCTCGCGCCGACGCTCGTCTTCTCGCTGGCGCAGGCCGCTCCCGCGACGCTCGAGGTGTTCGACGTCGCCGGCCGCCGGGTGGGCTCGCGCGACGTGGGCGGCCTCGGCGCGGGCGAGCACGCCGTCTCCCTGCGCGACGTCGCGGCGCTCCCGCCGGGCCTCTACCTCGTGCGCCTCGCGCAGTCCGGGCGCGTGGCCACGGCGCGCGCGCTCGTGCTGCGCTGAGGGCGCCCTCGTCGCGCGGCGGAGGCGCACCGCACCTCACGCGCCGGCGTGCGCGCCTCAGCCCAGCGGCGGCGCGTCCGCGGCGCCCACGGTGTCGAGGATCCAGGCGTAGTCGAACGCGACGTCCCGAAGCGCGTCGTAGCGCCCGCTCTTGCCGCCGTGGCCCGCGGCCATGATGCAGCGCAGCAGCAGCGGGTTCGCGTCGGTCTTGAGCGTGCGCAGCCGCGCGACGTACTTGGCGGGCTCCCAGTAGCCGACCTGCGAGTCGTTCAGGCTCGTGCGCACGAGCATCGCGGGGTACGCGCCGGGCTCGAGGTTGTCGTACGGCGAGTACGCGCGCATCCACGCGTACTGCTCGGCGAGCTTGGGATTGCCCCACTCCTCGAACTCGCCCACGGTGAGCGGCAGCGTCTCGTCGAGCATGGTCGTGAGCACGTCCACGAACGGCACCTGCATGAGCACGCCGCGCACGAGGTCGGGACGCAGGTTGGTCGTCGCGCCCACGAGCAGGCCGCCGGCGCTGCCGCCGTGGACGACGAGCCGCTCGCGCCGCGTCCAGCCCCGCGCGATGAGCGTCTCGGCGCAGGCGATGAAATCCGTGAACGTCGTCATCTTGCGGGCCATGCGGCCGGCGTCGTGCCACGGCTTGCCGAGGTCGCCGCCGCCGCGGATGTGCGCGAGCGCGTAGACCACGCCGCGGTCGACGAGGCTGAAGCGGTTCGAGTTGAACAGCACGTGCGAGCAGATGCCGTACGAGCCGTAGGCGTAGAGCAGGCACGCCGCCGAGCCGTCGCACGGCGTGTCGCGGCGGAAGAGCAGCGTGACCGGCACGCGGACGCCGTCCGGCGCGACGGCCTCGATGCGCTCGGTCGCGTAGCGCGACGGGTCCCAGCCGCCCGGCACCGGGGTGCGCTTGCGCAGCGTCGAGCCGAGCGTGGCGAGGTCGAGGTCGAACACGCTCGGCGGGGTGACGAACGACTGGTAGACGTAGCGGTAGGTGGTCGCCTCCCACTCCTCGTTCGCGCCCGGCGAGACGGCGTACGCGGCCTCGGGGAACGGCACGCGGCGCGCGGCCAGGGTCGCGGGGTCGAGCACGTCGATCCGGGGCAGGGCGTCCTCGCGCGTGAACATCACGACGTGGTCGCGCAGGCAGTCGATGCCCTCGATCATCACCGTGGGCCGGTGCGGCACGACCTCGCGCCAGTGCCCGCGGTCCGGCGCGCCCACGGGCGCGGTCACGACGCGGAAGTTGCGGCCCGTGTCGTTGGCGCGGATCCAGAACGCGTCGCCGCGGTGGTCCACCCAGTACTCGACGTCCTGCTCGCGCGGCGCCAGCGTCGTCCACGCCGCGTCCGCGCCGCGGTCCGAGCGCAGCACGCGCGCTTCGGCCGTCGTGTGGCTCGAGACCGAGTGCACGAGCCACTCGCCGCTGCGCGTCAGGTGCACGCCCACGTCGAAGCGCTCGTCGGCCTCCTCGTGGACGAGCGTGTCGGCCGCTCCGCCGGGCACGTGGTGCCACAGCCGGTAGGAGCGCTTCGAGACCTCGTGCTCCTGCGTGTACCAGAGCGTGCGCGAGTCGGCGCCCCACGCGATCGAGGTGACGCGATCGGCGCGGTCCGCGCGCGTGCCGCCCGTGACGAGGTCCTTCACCTGCAGCACGTACTGCCGGTAGCCCGTCGTGTCGACCGAGTAGGCGAGCTGCGTGCCGTCCGGGCTCACCTCGAACGCGCCGAGCGCGAAGTAGGGGAGGCCCTCCGCCATCGCGTTCAGGTCGAGCAGGACCTGCTCGGGGGCCTCCATGCCCCCCTCGCGGCGGCAGTGGATCGGGTACTGGCGACCCTCCTCGGTGCGCGAGTAGTACAGGTGCGCGCCGCGACGGTACGGCACCGAGAGGTCCGTCTGCTGGATGCGCGAGAGCATCTCGGAATAGAGCGTCTCGCGCAGCGGCGCGAGGTGCGCGGTCATCGCCTCGGTGTACGCGTTCTCGGACTCGAGGTGCGCGATCACGGCCGGGTCGTCGCGGTCGCGCAGCCAGTGCCAGTCGTCCTCGCGCGTCTCGCCGTGCAGCGTCATGGGGTGGGGGCGGCGCGCG
>JBAIWU010000521.1:0-2173 GCA_037917155.1 Candidatus Eiseniibacteriota bacterium | reverse complement strand
GGCGAGGACCAGTGCGAGGATCAGGACGCGGAGCATCGGGTCGGCTCCCGGTCGGCCGGGACGAGGTCAGCGGCCGGCGGGCGCGGCCGGCGCGGCCGCGAGCGGCGCGAGCGCGGCCTCGGGCACGGGCCGGAGCGCGCGGGCGACCGGCAGGAGGTTCTGCTCGGGATCGGCCCACGGCGAGCGGCGGTAGAAGAAGTCGGCGCGCGCCCACGGGCTCGCGGCGAACGTCGAGTCGCTCGCCAGCTTCTGCGCGAACGCCTTCGCGAGCGCCGGGTCCTTCGCGAGCATCTGCCGCGCCATGGGCTCGACGACGTAGTCCTCGCCGTATTCCTTGGGCTGCAGGATCGTGTCGAAGAAGTTCCAGGTCACGAGCCCGTCGGGCGCCTGCGCCTCGCACAGGTTCATCGCCATCAGCGCGCCGCGCTGGTCCATCGGCACCCAGGCGTCGCCGGCGCGGTACGTGCGCCACTGGCGCTCGAGCGCGACCTTCGTCACGTGCAGGGGATGGTGGCCCTCGTACGGGTCGCGCTCGGCGCTCCACTCGACGATGCGGGCCAGCTCGACGCTGTCGCTCCACGCGCGCGCGAGCCGGCGCACCGTCACGCCCTGGCGCTGGAGCAGGTCGATCGCGTCACCCCACTCCTGCGGGATCACGTAGCCGGCGGGCTCGCGCACGGTGACCTCGGGCACGAGCTCGCGGTACAGGGGGATGATCGTGTCCCACGGCGCGTCCGTGTAGTGCGCGACGGGTGCGCCGGTGATGTCGCTCACGGGCCACGTCGTCACCTTGCCGTGGAACGCGAAGGGCACGGCGCGGTCGGTGGAGCGCGACGTGAGCGCCACCGTGCGCGCCGGGCCGCTCGCGCCGGCGCGCGCGATCACCTCGCGCTCGGCCTGCCGCACGGCGAGCGTGAGGGCGGACGCGTGCCCGCGCAGCTCCTCGAGCAGCGCCGCGAGCAGGTCGTACGTCGCCATGACGCGCACGCCGTAGGGCTTGAGCATGTGCGTCTCGACGAGGATCGCGGGCCGGCACTGGAGCGGCGCCCAGCCGGTCGAGAAGCGCGGGGGCGCGTTGCCGAAGTCGATGCCGCTCCTGGGGTCGTTGCCCTTGCGGAACGAGAGGTACGGCGCGGGCAGGTGGCCCATCGCCGCGAGGCGCGGCACGACGCGGCCCTCGAACGCGTCGGTGAGCCAGCGCTCGACCGGCGCGGGGATCGTGGGTCCGTGCGCGAAGCCGTACGTGACGTCGTGGCGGTAGTCGGCGCCATCGGTCGTGTGGTCGTCCACGAGCAGGTCGGGCCACCAGCGCATCCACACGTTCGCGAGCAGCGCGCGGGTCTCGGGCGCCTCGTCCTTCGTGTAGTCGCGGTTCAGGTTGAGCCCGATCGGCGTCGCCCGCCAGCCCATCGGGTCGGGGCCGTTCTGGTTGATGCGGTTCCAGTGCCCGCGCCGCTCGTGCGCGTCGACCGAGTAGATGGGCAGCACGAGCAGGATGCACGAATCGAGCAGGGACTCGCGGGTGTGCAGCACCGCGATGTCGCGCACGAGCGCGAGGCAGGCATCCTTGCCCTCGATCTCGCCGGCGTGGATGCCGTTCTGGATCAGCACGACCGGCTTGCCCGTGGCGCGCGCGGCCTCGGGGGTGAACGCGCGCTCGCGCGAGACGATCATCAGCGGCAGCGGCCGGCCCTGACCGCTCGTGCCGTACGTCGTGAGCCGGATCCAGTGCGAGCCGGCCTCGAGCTGGCGGCAGTAGCGCATCGTCCCCTCGTAGTCCGGGGTCTCGCGCCAGCCGGTGCGCTCGGCGCGCGTGCGCCAGAGCGCCGGGATGTCGGGCGAAACGGGCGGGCCCTGCAAGCTCGTGTCCGCGGGCGCCGGCGCCAGGATGCCGGTCGGCATCGCGGGCCGGAACGGCGGCAGCGTCGCCGGCTGGCGGGTGCTGTCGAGCAGCGCCTGGGCCGGCGTGAGCGCCGGCGCACGCTCGCCCAGCGCGCGGCGCACGCGCGCGGCCGCCGAGTCGGCGGAAGCGGGCGGGGCGGAGCGGGCGGCGCGGGCAGCGGCGGGAAGGGCGAGGCACGCGGCGAGAGCGCACGCGAGCGCGCGCGGGACGGCGGGCAGGCGCGGGATCATGGCGCGGAAGGTTAGCACAGCCGCCGCGGCGCCCGCGTCC
>JBAIWU010000520.1:0-2513 GCA_037917155.1 Candidatus Eiseniibacteriota bacterium | reverse complement strand
CGGTGGCGACGAGCAGCGCGAGCGCGAGGCCCAGGTCGGCGGCCGCGCCCTCCTTGCGGCGGTCCGCGGGCGCGAGGTTCACCACCACGCGCCGGTCAGGCGGTGCGAAGCCGGCGTTGCGCAGCGCCGGCCACACGCGCTCGCGCGCCTCGCGCGCGCTCGCATCGGGCAGGCCGACCATGGCGAAGCCGGGCAGGCCGGGGCCCACGTCGACCTCGCAGTCGACGGCGAACGCCTCGAGGCCCCACAGCGCGGCGGTGCGGACGCGGGCGAGCACGCGACTCCTGAACCGGGGGCGCGGCGGTCGTCGGGCCGGCATGCAAGCGGCGTGCGCGCCGCGCGTGCACGCGAATGGAGAAGGTCGTGCCGCGCGGCGGCGTCACCGGCGTGGACGGGGCGCGCACGGCGGGAGCGTTCCGGCAGGGCCGCGTGGACGCGCGGCGCGGGCGCGTGCCAGACTGCGCGCCTTCCGTCGGGGCCGCCCACGTGGAGTCACGCATGACCGCCGTTCGCGCCACCCTCGCGCTGCTGCTCGCGCTCGCGCTCGTTCCCGCGCCCGCGCGTGCCGCGACGCTGCGCCCCGCGAGCCTCGCGCGCCTGCGGCACCTCGTCGTGATCGTGCTCGAGAACCACAGCTTCGACAATCTCTACGGCGAGTTCCCGGGCGCCGACGGCTTCGCCTCGGCCCGCTCGCTGCCGCCGCAGGTCGACGCGCAGGGGACGCCGTACGCGACGCTGCCGATGCCGCCGGGCAGCCGCATCCCCGCGGGGCTGCCCAATCGGCCGTTCTGCATCGAAGACTGGGTGCCGGCCACGGAGAAGCTGCCGGACCTCTCGCACGCGCGCGACGACGAGCGCGCGCAGATCGCGGGCGGGCGCATGGACCGCTTCGTCGCGTTCAACTCCTCGAAGGGCGAGGCGTACGGCTACTACCACACCATGAACCTGCCGCTCGCGAAGCTCGCGGCCGAGTACACGCTGTGCGACCGGTTCTTCCACGACGCGATCGGCGGCTCGATGCTGAGCCACTTGTGGCTGATCGCCGCCCGCACGGCGCGCTGGCCCGACGCGCCCGACTCCGTGCGGCAGCGCCACGACGCGAGCGGCCGGCTCGTGCACGGCGGCTTCGTCACCGACGACGGCTGGGTCGTCGGCACCTGCCAGAGCCGGCTGGGACCGCACGCGAAGGGCATCCCGGACTCGCTGCTCGTGCCGGGACAGGACTTCGACACGATCGGCGACCGGCTGAGCGAAAAGGGCGTGCCCTGGGCGTGGTACGCGGAAGGCTGGAACGACGCGCTCGCCGGCCGCGAGGGCACATCGTTCAAGTACCACCACAATCCGTTCATCTTCTTCACCCGCTACGGCCCCGGCACGGCGGCGCGCGCGGAGCACCTGCGCGACGGCGAGGACTTCCTGCGCGACGTGCGCGCGGGCACGCTGCCGGCGGTCGCGTTCTACAAGCCGATCGGGATCCACAACGAGCACCCCGGCTACGCCGACGTGATGTCGGGCGAGCGCTTCACCGAGGCCCTCGTGCGCGCGGTCATGGCCGGGCCGCAGTGGGACAGCACGGCGATCGTGATCACGTACGACGAGCACGGCGGCTTCTGGGACCACGTGCGGCCGCCGGTCGCCGACGCGTGGGGCCCGGGCACGCGCATCCCCGCGATCGTGATCGCGCCCTTCGCGCGCCGCCACCACGTCGACCACACGACGTACGACACGACCTCGATCCTCGCGCTCATCGAGCGCCGCTGGGGCCTCGCCCCGCTCGGCACGCGCGACGCGGACGCCAACCCTCTGCAGGGCGCGTTCGACTTCGCCGCGCCGGCCGGCACCCCGCGGCGCTGAGCGACGCGCGGGCGACGGGGCGCCGCGGGCGCTCGCATTCTTTGCACGCGGAACGCCGGTGCGCGCGACTTTTCCCTGTCCTCGGGCCGTCCCTTCGCGCATGCTCTCATCTGCGCAACGTCGTCGTTTCGAGCCGGCCGCCCTCTCACCCCCACGCGAGGAGGACCCGATGCCCCTTCGACGCCCCCGTCTCGCAGCGCTTCCCCCACCCGAGCCCGAGCCCGACCCCGGCCCGCGCCGCGGCCTGCTCGCCGCGGCCGGCGCGCTGATCGCCTCGAGCGTGCTGCTCGGCCGCGCCCGGCCCGCGCGGGCCGCCACCCAGAGCTCCAATCCCTACGTGGGCGAGCTGATGCTGTTCGCCGGCAACTTCGCGCCCGTGGGCTGGGCGATATGCGATGGCTCGCTGCTGCCGATCTCGCAGAACACCGCGCTCTTCAGCATCCTCGGCACGTTCTACGGCGGCGACGGCATCAGTACGTTCGGGCTGCCCGACCTGCGCGCCCGCGTGCCGGTGCACGTCGGCACCTCGTCCTTCGGCTCGCCGTACGTCGTGGGCCAGTTCGCCGGCAGCGAGAACGTGGCGCTCCTGACGAGCCAGCTGCCCGCGCACGCGCACGTGGCGGCCGGGGACACCGCCGTGGGCACGTCGAACGCGCCCG
>JBAIWU010000519.1:0-2519 GCA_037917155.1 Candidatus Eiseniibacteriota bacterium | reverse complement strand
CGTGCGCCGGCTCGTGCGGCGCATGCAGGAGGGCTGAACGCGCCATGGCGCTCGTCCA
Source organism: Candidatus Eiseniibacteriota bacterium (assembly GCA_037917155.1). Lineage (GTDB taxonomy): Bacteria > Eisenbacteria > RBG-16-71-46 > RBG-16-71-46 > RBG-16-71-46 > CAIXRL01. The sequence goes on along the minus strand of JBAIWU010000519.1, from coordinate 2,461 downwards.
GGTCGCGACCGGAGGGGACTCGCTGCTCGAGGGCTACCGCGCCGTGGTCGGCGACGGGCCCGTGCAGGTGCTCGAGGGGCTGGCGCGCCGGCTGCGCGGGCACCGCCTCGTGATGGTGAACTCGACCGCGTCGGGTGGCGGCGTCGCCGAGATCCTGCACCGGCTCGTGCGGCTGCTGAACGAGCTCGGCGTGCCCACGACCTGGGAGGTGATCCCCGGCGACGAGCGCTTCCACGCGATCACGAAGACCATCCACAACACGCTGCACGGCTGGCCCGGCGGGCTCGACGACGACGACCGCGCCTACTACCACGAGGTCAACGCGCGCGCCGCCCGCGCGCTCGCACTCGACGGCGACCTGGTCATGATCCACGACCCGCAACCCGCCGGGCTCGCGGCCCTGCGACGACAGCCCGGGCAGCGGTGGGTGTGGCGCTGCCACATCGACCTCTCGCGCGCCGACGAGCAGGTGTGGAGGTTCCTGGCCGCGGAGGTGGCGCGCTACGACGCCGCGGTGTTCTCGCACGTGGCGTTCGTGCCCGCGCTCGCGCTTCCCGCGTACCTCGTGCCGCCCTCGATCGACCCGCTGGCCGAGAAGAACCGGGCGCTCGACGCGGCCGAGATGGACGGCCTGCTGGCGCCCTTCGGGCTGCCGGCTCGCCTGCCCTGGGTGACCCAGGTGTCGCGCTTCGACCGCATCAAGGACCCGCTCGGCGTGCTCGAGGCGTTCGGCATGGTGCGCCGGCGCGAGCCCGCGCATCTCGTGCTCGCGGGCGGCGGCGCGGACGACGACCCCGAGGGCGCCGCGGTGCTGCGCGAGGTGCGCGAGAAGGTGGGCGACCGCACCGACGTGAGCGTCCTGCTGCTGCCCCCCGACGCGCACGCGATCATCAACGCGCTGCAGACGCGCTCGACCGTCGTCGTGCAGAAGTCGCTGCGGGAGGGCTTCGCGCTCACCGTCGCCGAGGCGCTCTGGAAGCGACGCGCGGTCGTCGCGGGCGCGGTGGGCGGCATCCCGCTGCAGGTGCTGCACGAGCGCACCGGCCTGCTCGTGCGTTCGGTCGAGGGCTGCGCGCTGCAGGTGACGCGCCTGCTGCGCGACCCGGGCCTGCGCCGGCGGCTCGGCACCGAGGGCCGCGAGCACGTGCGCGAGAATTTCCTGCACCCGCGCGAGGCCCGCGACTACCTCGCGATCTTCCTGCGGCTGCTCGATCCGGCATGACGCGTGCGCGGTGTCCCGATCGGTACGCCGTGCGCGCACGCGGCGCCACACGTGTACCGAATGGTACGGCGGCGCGCGTCCGATTTGACGACTCCGTGCGTGCCGCGCGGCCGCGCACGGGGTAGCATGCACACGTCGCGCACGCAGACGTGAAAGGAGACCCGCGCGGCGTTCACCGGATGGACCTCTCCCCTGCCCTGGCAAGCAGGACCCGCCCCCACGACTCCTGGGCCGGGTCACGGACCCACTGGCCGCCCGTTACGGAGAAGGAACCATGCGCAAGTACCTCCAGACTCTCCTCGCCGCAGCCGTGCTCGTGCTCGGCGGTTCCACCATTTTCCTCTACTCGCAGTTCCAGAAGTCGCAGACGTCCAACGCCAGCCTGCAGACGGCGAGCCGCAACACGCAGGAGCAGTACGCGCAGACGATCAGCGCCATCGCCGAGATCCAGGACAGCCTCAATGCGATCGCGCTGGGCGACAAGACCATGCCGTTCGAGTCCACCAGCCAGATGGCGGAGCACCGCATGGGTGCGCCGTCCGGCCAAGAGGTGCTCGAGCGCATCGGGCTGCTGCGCGCCAGCATCGAGCGCAACAAGCAGCGCATCGACCGGCTCGAGAGCGACCTGCGGCACAGCCACCTGCGCGTCGACGGCCTGCAGAAGCTGGTCGCCAGCCTGCGCAAGTCGACGGCGGACAAGGAGGCGCAGATCGCCGCGCTGAGCGCGCAGGTCGACACGCTGCACGTGCAGGTGGGCTCGCTCACGACGCAGGTCGCCCAGACGCAGGACACGCTGCGCGTGCGTGACGAGACGCTCGCCGACCGCCAGCACGAGCTGGCGACGGTGTACTGGGTGGCGGACAGCAAGCAGGCGTTGCAGCGCGCGGGCGTGATCGAGGCCCGGGGCGGCGTGCTCGGGATCGGCAAGACGCTGCGGCCGACGGCGCGCGTGTCCGATGCCGCGTTCCGAACGCTCGACACCGACCAGCAGACCGTACTCGAGCTGCAGGCGGCCAAGGCGCAGGTGCTGACGCCGCAGCCGCTCTCGAGCTACGAGCTGCGGCTGGTCAACGGCCACGTCGAGCTCCACATCCTCTCGCCGCAGGAGTTCCGCAAGGTCCGGCAGCTCGTCATCGTGACGGCCTGAGCCCGGCGGCGGCGGGCGGACCCCGTCCGCGCGCCGGCGCGGCGGACGGCCCGAAGCGAGGGGCCGGCGCGGGAACGATTCCCGCGCCGGCC
>JBAIWU010000518.1:0-9790 GCA_037917155.1 Candidatus Eiseniibacteriota bacterium | reverse complement strand
GCTTGATACGGTCCAACGTTATGCTCGCGCTCCCCGGCCGGGCCACCCTCCCTAGCCCATGGTCACGACCCTGACGCTGCCCGCACTCGCTTTCCTGATGGCGATCTCCGGGATCCCGGGCATGAAGTCCCTGCCCTGGCTGCGGTCGTTCATGAGGCACAAGCCCGTCGTGGCCGTAGCCGACACGATCCCACCGCGGTGGAAGTCCGCCTCGCTGCTGGCGCTCGACTCGACGTTCATCCGGCCGGGGCTGCCGCCGTTCGGGCGGACGCCGGGGACCGTCCTGCTGACCGCCGGCACCGACCCGCGCCAGGTCAAGACGCGGGTCGATCCGGACTCGGGGTTCGTGCGCAGCTCGGTCGAGGTGGGGGAGGTCCAGCTCGGCGCGCCGTTCCGCCGTCCGCTCGCCGACTTCGGCTCAACCTCGATGAGCGAGACCTTCGCGGAGAAGTGGCGACAGATGTCGCGCGACAAGGTCAACACGAGCGCGGCGGGAATCGTTTCGCAACGCACGGGGCTCTCGCTGCCCATCCCCGTGCAGCTCCCGGGCGTGGTGACGAGCATCCTCGGGCCGGGCGGCCCCGCGCTCAACGTGTCGGGCTCGGAGAACATCCGGCTCTCGGGCACGAGCGACTGGACCAACCAGCAGGTCGGCATCCTGGGCGCCAAGAGGTCGCTCTTCCCGTCCCTCGACATGCAGCAGGACCTCAACATCCAGCTCGAGGGCCAGCTCTCGGACCGGGTGAAGGTCAACCTGCTCCAGAACTCGGCGAACCAGGTGCCCCTCGCGAACCTGATCGCGATCAACTACAAGGGCGAGGAGGACGACCTCGTCCAGGAGCTCGACCTCGGCAACACGAACCTCTCGCTGCCCGGCACGCAGTACGTCTCGTACAGCGGCCGCAACGAGGGGCTCTTCGGCGTCAAGCTCGCCACGCGGCTCGGCCCGCTCGACTTCACGGCGCTGGCCAGCAAGCAGGAGGGAAAGAGCGAGCGCGCCTCGTACTCGGGCGGCGCGTCGCTGTCGAGCCACACGCTGGCCGACCTCGACTACGACAAGGGCCGGTACTTCCTGCTCTACGACCCGCAGTACGCCCTGTTCAAGATCGACGACGCGAGCATCCAGATCTACCGCGACGACGCCAACTACGGCAACGACGTGAGCAACCAGCGCGCGATGGCGATGGTCGATCCCGACCACGCGACCGGCGTGCCGTCGAACGCGGTCACGGACACGGCGGCCTTCCGCGGCAACTTCGACCTGCTCCACCCGATCGACGACTACGACATCCTCTCGGACTACTACGTGCTGTCGAGCGGCGTGGCGATCAAGATCATCCGGCTCAAGCAGCCCCTCCCGCCGGGTAGCGACATGTGCCTCGCCGCGAGCTTCACGGGGACGCCGGTGCGGCCCGACGGCACCGCGCTGGGGCCCGCGGTGAAGGTGGGCGGCCAGACCGTCGCGTCGGGGCAGGACGCGGGGCTGCTCGTGCTCAAGATGCTGCGGGCGCCGCGCTTCCTGCTGAAGTCGCTCGATCCGAGCAACAGCAGCGCCACGTTCGACACCTCGTCGACGTTCGACGCCGTGCGCGAGCTGGAGATGAAGAACTTCTACCAGCTCCCCGGCTACCAGATCGATCCGCAGGGCTTCAAGCTGTCGATCCAGAAGGGCACGGACCAGCCCCCGAACGTGTACGTCAAGGGCACCAACGTGAACTACCTCGAGGTCCTCGGGCTCGACAACTTCGACGAGAGCACGAGCCCGCCGGTCAGGGGGCACGACGAGAAGGTGGACGGCTCGGCGTACCAGGCCGGCGTCCGGCTGTTCATCGACTACGCGAACGGCACGCTGTGGTTCCCCGACCCTCGCCCGTTCGCGCCCCGCATCCGCGGCGGCGGCGCGCGCTGGTTCGACCGGCTGCTCGACGCCAACCTGAACCGGCGCATTCACCTCGTCGGCGACGCCGGGTCGGACAGCGCGGCGAACGACCTCTACGACCTCTACAACCCGATCGAGGGGCTGGCGACGCAGTACTACATCGTGACCACGTTCGCGGCCCAGCGCGGCGGCGGCGACATCACGCTCGGGCGCGGCAACATCCTGCCCGGCTCCGATGTCGTCACCGTGAACGGCGAGCGCTGGACGCGCGACCGCGACTACACGATCGACTACGACCTCGGGCACGTGACGCTCAAGCGCAACCTCGGGGCCACGGACCAGCTCAACATCGACTACTCGTACGCGCCGCTGTTCGCGCAGGCGAGCAAGACCCTGCTCGGCTCGGCGTTCTCGCTCGAGGGGCGCGACCGCAGCGTGGGCGGCGCGTTCCTGTACGAGAGCCAGGGGGCGCAGGACCTGCGGCCGCGCCTTGGCGAGGAGCCCTCACGCACGCTCATCACCGACCTCAACACGGAGTGGCGGTTCAAGCCGGACTTCCTCACGCGCGCGGTCGACCACCTGCCCGGCGTGCACACGACGACGCCCTCCGACCTGACGGTGCAGGCGGAGGTCGGCGCCTCGTTCCCGAACCCGAACACCAAGAACGAGGTCTACATCGACGACATGGAGGGCGTGCGCGACGCCGTCACGCTGTCGCTCGACCCGCTGCACTGGCTGCCCATGAGCGTGCCCAAGCGCACGACCAACGCGTTCGGGGCCCGCATCTCGCCGATTCCGCTCACCGACGTCGTGAACGTGCCCAACCAGTGGAACGCCGAGCTGCACTGGTACTACCCGTACAACACCACGAAGGAGCACGACCTCAAGCCGACACTCAGCGACGCGGAGGGCGGCAGCAACGCACGCCAGGTGCTGGCGCTCTCGGTGCCGCGCTTCCCGACGGCCACGAACACCGTGGGGCCGGCCGACACCGCGATCACCAACCCGAAGGTCGGCGGGCCGTCCGAGGTCGACTCCGTGTGGGCGGGGCTCACCTACCAGCTCGACGACCGCGGCATCGACGTGTCGCGCTCGCAGTTCATCGAGATCTGGGTGAACGACTTCAACGACCGCCACGATCCGGGGATCGTGGACGGCCTCGTGCGCCGGAACCACCTCCGGCTGCACGTCGACCTCGGCGTCGTGAGCGAGGACCAGATGCGGGCGCCCAACCGCCCGCCGGACGGCATCCTGCAGAGCGAGGACAAGCCGCCGCGCGACCACCAGCTCACGGTGACCACGGGCAACGACGAGGACACGGGCTACGACGGCCTGCTCGACGACGACGAGCGGGCCCGGATGGCGGCCGGCGACCTCACGATGGCCGACCTCGTCACGGCCAGCCCCTCCGATCCCGAGGGCGACGACTGGGGCAACATCATCGCCAGCTATCACGACATCGACCCGCGCAAGTGGCTGTACACGAACGGGACCGAGGGCAACAAGTCGCAGTACGCGTTCCCGAACACCGAGGACCTCAACCTCAACGAGAACCTCGACACGGACGAGCGCTACTACGAGTACACGATCGACCTCGGGCAGGCCATGGGCACGAGCCCGTACCTCGTGGACGACATCCAGTCCCAGTATGCGGGCAACAAGTACACGACCGTCGACAACGGCTGGCGCCGCTACCGCATCCCGCTGGGCGACAAGCTGCGCGAGCAGTTCGGCTCGCCCGACCTCACGATCGCGCGGCACGTGCGGCTGTGGTTCGACGGCCTGCGCGGCCCCGACCCGAACACCGCGTCGGAGATCCACCCGCTGCTCGAGATCGGCGGCATGGAGATCGTGGGCAGCCGCTGGCTGGCCGCCGACCTGACGCCGCTGCAGCAGGACACGCTGCTCACCACGATCACGCTCAACTCGGTGAACTCCGTGGACAACGCGGACATCTACGATCCTCCGTTCGACCCGGGCCAGGCCCTGAACGGCAGCCAGTCGCTCAAGCGGCGCGAGCAGTCGCTGAGCCTCGAGTTCACCAACCTCGCGGCGAGCGACTCGCTCGAGGCGTACCGGACGTTCTCGATCGACGAGGACTACTCCCGCTACGGCGCGCTCGACTTCTACGTCGCCTCCTACCAGATCCAGGGCTTCGACGCGTCGGTCGACTCGTCGCTCGTCTACTTCGTGCGCTTCGCGTCCGACGAGCGCGGCGACAACTACTACGAGCTCAAGCGGCACCTGCCGACGAACTCGAGCGCGAAGAACATCCACTGGCAGGAGGTCCACGCGGACCTCCATGCGATCTCGCGCCTGAAGCTCGACCCGGCCTTCCCCACGACGGGCACGATCCTCTACCGCGTGCCGTTCGGCGCCCCGGGCGACTCCGTGATCATCAAGGGCCGGCCCTCGTTCACCCGCCTGCGCCGGATCTCCTTCGGCCTGCTCAACGAGTACCCGGGCCCGCCCGGGACGGGCCGGACGTTCTCCGCGGGGCAGATGTGGCTGGACGAGATGCGGGCGGTGGACGTGGCCAAGGACGTGGGCTATGCGAACCGCCTGCTCGTGGGCGGCCACGTCGCGAACCTCGCGTCGTACAACGTCTCGTGGAACTCGCGCGACGCCGACTTCCTCAGCGTCGGTGAGACGCGCGGCAGCGGCAGCCGGAACACCAGCCTGTCGGTGACCTCGACCATGAACCCGGAGCGCTTCTTCGAGGGCACGGGCATCCAGGTGCCGGTGTCCATGGTGTACAACGAGAACGTGTCCAAGCCGCGCTTCACGGCCGGCGACGACGTCGTGCGCACCGGCGCCCAGCAGGAGGCCAGCCAGACGCGCTCGACCTCGCGCTCGCTCTCGACCGCGTACTCGCGCGTGTGGTCGGACCGCTCGAACCCGTTCCTGCGCTACACCATCGGCGGCATCTCGGCGAACGCCAGCCGTTCGCAGGGCGACAACATCTCCCCCACGGGCGTGTCGCACTCCGTGAGCTCCGCGGCGTCCGTGGCGTGGGGCATCTCGCCGCGGCGGCTGCTCGTGTTCGGCATGCCGTTCGGGAAGGCGAAGTTCTACCCGCTGCCCGATCGCGTGTACACGAACTACAGCTGGTCGCAGGCGCTGACGAACACGTACACGCGCGACGTCGCCGATCCCACGCTGCTCGTGGCCAGCAGCAGCACGAGCGGGCGCACCGCGGGGCTGACGATGGGCGCCGACACGCGCCCGTTCGACCTGCTCACGCACCACATCGACGTGACGCGCTCGCTGAGCCTGGCGGGGGTCGGCCGCACGGACCGCATCGCCGGCCTCAACCTGGGCCGCATGACGGCGTGGAAGCAGAACTTCAATGCGCACTGGACCGCGCAGGCCGGGCCGTGGCTGCAGCCGAACTTCACGTGGAGCTCCAATTTCGCGACCGCGGCCGACCTCCAGTCGCCGGACCTGTCCGTGCACAACGCGGGCAACGGGCAGTCGTTCCAGATGAACTGGGCGCTGCCGTTCGACCAGCTCGTCGGCCGGAACGGCCCGCGCGGCCCGGCCACGCCGCCGGTCACCGCGCCACAGGACACCGCCGCGCAGCGGACCGCCCCGGCGCCGGCGCCCCCGCGGCCGCGCCTGCGGCTGGGCTGGCGCGAGCTGATTGCGCGGCTGGGCAATGTGCAGACGGACGGCTCGATCAACCGCTCGAGCAGCTACTCGAGGCTCACGGGCATGCCGAGCTTCCTGTACTCGATGGGCCTCGTGAACGACCCGGGCCTGGGGCCGGCGCACACGCGCGTGTCGCTCGACCCGGCGAACTCGACCATGACGGGCCTGGACTGGCGCGTGAACGCCCGCACGCGCGTCCCGCTCGTGTTCGGCTCCGCGGTCTCGACGCGCTTCAGCCTCGGGGACCGCACGAACTCGGTGAACGGCGTCGACACCCGCACCGCCGACTCGCGCTTCCCCGACCTCGACTTCGAGTACGGCAAGCTGGCGGAGGTCGTCCGGCTCACCCGCATCCTGCAGTCGCCGACCCTGCGCACCTCGTGGGTGCACTCCGTGTCCTCGGACTACCGCGGCAGCACGTCGGACCGGACGGGGCGCTCCTCGAGCGACGACTTCCATCCCCTGCTCGCGCTGCGCGGCAGCATGAAGAACGGCACCACGGCCGACATGGGCGTCAACGTGCGCAACACGACCCGCGACATCAGCCAGTTCGGCACCTCGACGACGACCGACAACAACATGGACCTGAACTTCACGGTCTCGCGCAACTACACGGCGGGCCAGAAGATCCGGTTCCTCGGCAAGACGAAGACGGTGCGCAGCAGCGGCAGCCTGCAGCTCGCGACCGTGTACTCGCACCACACCGGCAAGACGATCGTCGCCAACAGCCGGGCCAGCACGCGCCCCGTCGACGACACTCGGCTGTCCGTGACGGGCACGGGCAACTACGGGTTCAGCAACAACGTCAACGGCAGCGCCGTGCTGGGCTTCACGCAGTCGCACGACAACACGATCAACAACATCCACCGCAGCGTGCGCGTCGAGCTGCGCGCGCAGTTCACGTTCTGATGCGCGCCCCGATCCGCCGGCTGTGCGCCCTGCTCGTGCTGACGCTGTGGCCGGCCGCTTGCGCGACGCCGCACCCGGTGGACGGCGAGCGCATGCTCGAGCGCGTGCGGCACCAGGTGGCCGCCGGGCCGCGGGTGGTCGGCACCGCGAGCAACGTCGCGACGCGCGACTGGATCGCCGCCGAGCTCGCGCGGCTCGGCGCGCGCGTCGAGCGCCAGTCGTTCACCGACACGACGCTCGGGCGCCCGCTCGCGCTCGTGAACGTGATCGGCCACTTCGGCCCCGCGGGCGCCCGGCGCATCGTGCTCTGCGGCCACTTCGACTCGCGGCCGTGGTGCGACGAGGATCCCGACACCGCGTACCGGCACGTGCCCGTGGCGGGCGCGAACGACGGCGGCTCGAGCGTGGCGCTGCTGCTCGAGATGGCGGAGCTGATGCACGCGCATGCGCCGCGCATCGGCGTCGACCTCGTGTTCTTCGACGGCGAGGATCTCGGCACGCGCGAGGCGCCCGACGGATTCTGCCTCGGCTCGAAGGGCTACGCGGCGCGGCTGCCCGCGAGGGGAGAGCCGGCGCGGCCGGTGGCGGCGTTCCTCTTCGACATGATCGGGGCGCGCGACCTGCGGATCTACGCGGAGCGCAACTCGAGCGAGCGGGCCGCGAACCTCGTGGCCCTGGTCGCGGACGCGGCGCGCGCCACGCACGCGACCGCGTTCCACGACGAGGTGCGCTGGACGATCATCGACGACCACATCCCGCTCAACGACGCCGGCGTGCCCGCGGTGGACATCCTCGACTTCGACTACCCCGCCTGGCACACGCACCGGGACACCCCCGACCAGCTCGGCGCCGCCAGCCTCGCCCAGGTGGCCCGCGTCGCGGCGTGGCTGGTCTACGACAGCCCGCTCGCGCGTCCCTGAGCGGCCCGGCGGGCGATGCCCCGCCACCCGCGAGCGGCCGTAGTCGCCGCCCGGCAACGGCTTGGAGCGCCCCGTGCGGCCGCGCGCTCCGGCCGACTTGCCCATTCGGGCCCCATCGGGTAGGTTGCCCTCAGGAGTGGGGCAGGTGCGACCACTCCCTTTTTTGTCCCTGCAGGAGTCCAAAGTGGAAGTCCGGGAAGAAGTTCGCCAGCTGGCGCAGCCCCTGGCCGAGGACGACGGATTCGAGCTGGTCGATGTCGAGCTGGCGTCGCTCGGGCGGCATCGCGTGATCCGGGTGTATCTTGACAAGCCCGGGGGCGTGAGCGTCGGGGATTGCGCGCGTTTCAGCCGCAGGCTCTCGGACTGCCTCGACATGAATCAGACGGTGGCGGGCAGCTATCACCTCGAGGTGAGCTCGCCCGGGCTCGACCGGCCGTTGCGCACGCTCGCGCACGTCGAGCGGTTCGCCGGCCAGCGCGTGACGCTGGCCACGTTCGAACCGGTCGACGGGCGCCGGCGGTGGGAAGGTGCGTTGCTGGGACCGCGCGAGGGGCGCGCGGGCATCCGCACCGACGAGGGTGAGGAGTACTGGTTCGAGTGGGCCGGCGTGAAGTCGGTCCGACTGGTGGTGGATCCGTGGGAAGGCCTGCGGAACCCGAAGGGCCGGCCGGGGGCGGGACATCGGCCGCGCGGAGGGTCTCGATGAACAACGAAATCCTGGATGCCTTGAGCCAGATCACGCGCGAGAAGAGCGTGGATCGGGCCATGCTCATTGAAACGCTCGAGACGGGACTGGCGAGTGCGGTGCGCAAGAAGCACGGCCTCACGGCGGACGTCGAGGTGCGCTTCAACGACCGCACCGGGCAGCTCGAGTGCGCCCTGCGGATGACCGTGGTCGAGACCGTCGAGGATCCCGCGTTCCAGTGGACCGTCGAGAAGGCCCGCGCCTACAAGGCCGACGCGAGTGTCGGCGACGTCGTGCGCATCCCGCTCCCGATCAGCGAGTTCGGCCGGAACGCCATCCAGACCGCGAAGCAGGTGCTCATCCAGCGCGTGCGCGAGGCGGAGCGCGACCGTGTCTTCAAGGAGTACTCGGACAAGGTCGGCAACCTCGTGCGCGGCGTCGTCCAGCAGGTGGACCGCGGCAACGTCATCGTGAAGCTCGATTTCAGCGAGGGATTGCTGCCGGCGCGCGAGCAGATCCCGCGCTCGTACCACCGCCAGGGCGACTACGTGCGCGCCGTGGTGATCAACGTCGACAAGTCGGCGAAGGGGCCGCAGGTCATCCTGTCGCGCACCCACCCCGACTTCCTGCGCCGGCTGTTCGAGAGCGAGGTGCCCGAGATCTCGGAGAGCATCGTCGAGGTGAAGGCGGTCTCCCGCGAGGCGGGCGCGCGCTCGAAGATCTCCGTGTTCTCGACCGACCCGCGCGTGGACGCGGTGGGCTCGTGCGTGGGCCTGAAGGGCTCGCGCGTGCAGAGCATCGTGCGCGAGCTGGGGGGCGAGCGCATCGACATCGTGCCGTGGTCCTCGGATCCCACCGTGTTCGTCTCGCGGGCGCTCTCGCCCGCGCGCGTCATGGACGTGAAGGCGCACGAGGCCGAGAAGCGCATGTCGGTCGTGGTGGCGGACGACCAGCTCTCGCTGGCCATCGGCAAGGGCGGGCAGAACGCCCGGCTCGCCGCGCGGCTGACCGGCTGGAAGATCGACCTCATCAGCAAGAGCGACGAGAAGAAGCGCACCGAGATGGAGCGTGCGAACCGCGTCGAGGTCGAGCAGCTCGGCCTGGGCGAGGCCACCACGGAGAAGCTCATCTCCGCCGGGATCGAGACCGTGCAGGAGCTGGTGGCGACGCCGCTGGAGAAGCTCGTCGAGATCCCCGGCATCGGGGAGAAGACGGCCGAGAAGGTGCTGGCGACCGCGCAGGAGTACGTCGCGGCGCACCCGCCGGTGGTCGCCGGCGGCGGCACGGGCGAATTGGAGTTCACGCCGGAAATGGAGCCCGCGGCCGAGGGCTCCGCACAGGCGGACGAGTCCGGCTCATCCGCGGCGGGCCAGACGGCGGAAGGAGCGGGTCGTGGCGAGTAATCCCGCAGCGAAGAAGCTGCGCATCTACGAGGTCGCGAAGGACCTCGGCATGTCGAGCGACGTGATCATCCAGATCGCGCGCAAGCTCGGCGTCGAGGTCAAGAACCACATGAGCACCCTCCCGGTCGAGATGGTCGAGAAGGTGCGGGCCGAGATGGCGACCGAGAAGGCGGCGGCGCGCGAGGTCGTCGTGCGCCAGCAGGAGCAGGAGGCCAAGCGCGCGCAGGACGATCGCGCGCGGGCGCAGTCGGCGGGCGGCTACCAGCCCAACCCGGCGCTGCCGTACAACCGCCCGCCGGGCGCCGGCTCGGCGGTGGTCTACCGCCCGCCGCAGCCGGTCGTG
>JBAIWU010000517.1:0-2551 GCA_037917155.1 Candidatus Eiseniibacteriota bacterium | reverse complement strand
GGCTCGGTGCTGCTGTTCGGCATCCCCGAGCACAAGGACGCCGAGGGCAGCTCGGGCTGGGATCCGCAGGGCGTCGTGCCGCGCGCGATCCGCGCGATCAAGAAGCGCGCGCCCGGCCTGGTCGTGTGGGCGGACGTCTGCCTGTGCGAGTACACCGACCACGGCCACTGCGGCGTGCTGCGCGACGGCGAGGTGGACAACGACGCCACGCTGCCGCTGCTCGCGCGCGAGGCGCTCGCCTACGCCGCGGCCGGCGCCGACGTCGTGGCACCGTCCGACATGATGGACGGGCGCGTCGCGACGATCCGAGCGGCGCTCGACGACAAGGGCTTCGCGCAGACGGCGATCGTCTCGTACGCGGTCAAGTACGCCTCCGCGTTCTACGGGCCGTTCCGCGACGCGGCCGGCTCGACGCCGAAGCAGGGCGACCGCCGCGGCTACCAGATGGACGCGCCCAACGTGCGCGAGGCGCTGCGCGAGGCCCGCGCCGACGTGGCCGAGGGCGCGGACGCGCTCATCGTCAAGCCGGGCATGCCCTACCTCGACGTCGTGCGCGCCGTGCGCGGCGCCGTCGACGTGCCCGTGGCCGTGTACCAGGTCTCGGGCGAGTACGCGATGATCCACGCGGCGGCCGAGCGCGGCTGGCTCGACCTCGAGCGCGCGATGTGGGAGAGCACGCTCGGCATCCGGCGCGCGGGCGGCGACCTCGTCATCAGCTACTTCGCGCGCCCGCTCGCGGAGTCCCTGGCGGGACGCCGCGCGGTCGCGGGAGCACGGGCGTGAGCGCGCACGGCGGCTCGCCCGCGACGCTCGCCGGGGCGTGGTTCGAGCGCGCCCAGAAGCTGACGCCCGGCGGCGTGCACAGCCCCGTGCGCGCGTTCCGCGCCATGGGCATGCCGCCCATCGCACTCGTCGCCGCCGAGGGCGCGCACGTGCGCGACGCCGAGGGCCGGCGCTACGTCGACTGGATCGGCGCGTGGGGCCCGGCGCTGCTCGGGCACGCGCCCGCGGCGGTCGTGGACGCGGTGAAGCGCGCCGCGGGGGACGGCCTGCTGTTCGGGCTCGCCTCGCCCGCCGAGGTCGAGCTGGCCGAGCGCGTGACCGCGCGCGTGCCCGGCTGCGAGATGATCCGCTTCGTCGTCACGGGCACCGAGGCCACGATGAGCGCGCTGCGGCTGGCGCGCGCGGCCACGGGCCGGCCGGGCGTGGTCAAGTTCTCGGGCTGCTACCACGGCCACGGCGACGCGTTCCTGATCCGCGCCGGGTCGGGCGCGGCCACGTTCGGCGTGCCCGACTCGCCCGGCGTGACGCCCGGCGCGGCCGGCGACACGCACGTCGCCGACTACAACGACCTCGCGAGTGTCGACCGCTGCTTCGCGTCGGCGCCCGGCGGCATCGCGGCGGTGATCGTCGAGCCCGTCGTCGGCAACATGGGCTGCGTGCCCCCCGAGCCCGGCTTCCTCGAGGGCCTGCGCGAGCGCTGCACGGGCCACGGCGCGCTGCTGATCTTCGACGAAGTCATGACGGGCTTCCGGCTCGCGCGCGGGGGCGCCGCGGAGCGCTTCGGCATCACGCCCGATCTGGTCACGCTGGGCAAGGTGCTCGGCGGCGGCATGCCGCTGGCCGCGTTCGGCGGCCGCGCGGACCTCATGTCGCGCGTCGCGCCCTCGGGCCCGGTCTACCAGGCCGGCACGTTCGCCGCGCACCCGCTCGCGATCGCGGCCGGGCTCGCGACGTTCGACCGCATCGACGCCGACCCGGGACTGTACGGGCGGCTCGAGGCGACGGGGCGGCGGCTCGAGGAGGGCCTCGCGGCGATCGTGAAGGAGCTGGGCGCGGCGGTGCGCGTGCAGCGCGTCGGCTCGATGTGGACGCCGTTCTTCTCCGACCGGCCCGTGCGCTCGTGGGCCGACGCCGGCGCGGTGGACACGGCGGCGCACGCGGCGTTCTTCCGCGGCATGCTCGTGCGCGGCGTCCTGCTGCCGCCCTCGGCGTTCGAGTCGGCATTCGTCTCGAGCGCGCACGGCGCCGACGAGGTCGACGCGACGCTCGCCGCGGCGCGCGAAGCGCTGGCGGAGGTGGCGCGATGAACGACCGGTTCCTGCGGGCCTGCTGGCGCAGGGAGGTGGACCGCACGCCGCTCTGGATCATGCGGCAGGCGGGACGCTACCTGCCCGAGTACCGAGCGCTGCGCGAGAAGGTCGACTTCCTCACCCTGTGCCGCACGCCCGAGCTCGCGGTCGAGGCGAGCCTGCAGCCCATCCGGCGCTTCGGGCTCGACGCGGCGATCATCTTCTCGGACATCCTCGTGCCGCTCGAGGCGATGGGCGTCGAGATCGACTTCGATCCCGGGCCGAAGATCGCCCGGCCCGTCCGCACGCGCGCCGACGTCGACGCGCTCGTGCTGCGGCCGGCGGCCGAGGCGAGCGCGTACGTGGGCCGGGCCGTGGCGCTGCTGCGCCGCGAGCTCGACGGCCGCACGCCCGTGATCGGCTTCTGCGGCGCGCCGTTCACGCTGGCCGCGTACCTCGTCGAGGGCCGCGGCAAGGAG
>JBAIWU010000516.1:0-2295 GCA_037917155.1 Candidatus Eiseniibacteriota bacterium | reverse complement strand
GCCCCTGCCCGTCCCGGCGCAGGGCGCCGCCGCGAAGCCGCTGCCCACGATCGAGCAGTTCCTCAAGATCCGCACGCCGGGCTCGCCCGTCGTGCTGCCGGACGGCTCGCTCCTGATGCGCGACTGGCCGGACGGCGTGAACCAGCTCTACCGCGTCACGCCGAAGGCCGCCGCGGACGGGCCCTCGTACCGCCCGGGCGAGGCCACGATCACGAAGCTCACGGACTACCCCGACGGCCTGGCCGGCTTCTCGGTCTCGCCCACCGGGCGCCACGTCGTGCTGGAGCACGCGCCGGGCGGCAACGAGAACACGCAGCTCACGCTCGTCGACCTCTCCGCGCCGGCCGGCGCGGCGCCCGTCGAGGTGCTGCGCGACCCGAAGGTCCAGGCCCGCGTCGATGCCTGGATGCTCGACGGCTCGGCGTTCGTGTACACGGCGAACGACGAGAGCCCGAACGACTTCCACGTCTACCGCTACGACATCGCCAGCGGCCGGAGGACGCGGCTCGTCGGCGAGGAGGGCTCGTGGGGCGTGCGCACGATGACGCGCGACGGCTCCCGCATGCTCGTGCAGCACGACATCTCGGCGTCCGACGTGCGCTGCTTCGAGCTCGACGTCGCGACCGGCCGGATGACGGACCTGACGCTGCGCCCGGCCGACACGACGGCCGCGTGCATGGCCGTGGGCTACATGCCCGGCGAGCGATCCGTGCTGCTGCTGTCGGACTGGCGCGGCGGGATCGGGCGGCTCTACGTGAAGGACCTGAAGACCGGCAAGGTGCGCGAGCCCTTGCCGGCGCTCGGCCAGTACGAGCTCGACGGCGCCCAGCTCAACGACGCCGGCGACCTGCTCGCGGTGGAGGCGAACGAGGACGGCTACGGCACGCTGCACCTGTACGCCCTGCCCGACTTCGCGCCGCTGCCCCTGCCTCCGATGGAGCGCGGCGTCGTGGGCACGGGCGCGTTCCGCGGCCGCACGCTGGTGTGGCAGGATGCGAACGCGCACACGCCCGGCGTCTCGTACGCCACGACGTGGCCCGCCCGCGGCTCGAAGGCCGCGCCGGCGACGCGCCAGCTCACGTACGTCGACGACCAGGGCGTGGACCTCGCGTCCTTCCCGCTGCCGGAGCTGGTCCACTATCCCGCGTTCGACGGGCGCTCGATCCCCGCGTTCCTGTACCTGCCGCCCGGGGTCGCGAAGGGCACGCCGATTCCGTTCGTCATCTACTACCACGGCGGACCCGAGGGACAGAACCGGCCGGGCTTCAGCGCGACTCTCCAGTACGTGGTCGCCCGCGGCTTCGGGCTGATGATGCCGAACGTGCGCGGGAGCACCGGCTACGGCCGCGCGTACCAGATGCTCGACGACTACCGGAAGCGCTGGGACTCGGTGCGCGACGGCGTCGACGCGGCGGAGTGGCTGGTGCGGAGCGGGTACGCGGTTCCGGGCCGGATCGCCACGTTTGGCGGCTCGTACGGCGGCTTCATGTCCGTGGCCTGCATCGTCGAGGACCAGGAGCGCGTCAACCGCGGCGAGCGCAAGGAGCGCCTCTTCGGCGCCTGCGTCGACATCGTCGGCATCGTCAACATGAAGGGCTTCCTCGAGAAGACGAGCGGCTACCGGCGCAAGCTGCGCGAGGCCGAGTACGGGCCGCTGGCCGACTCGACGTTCCTCGAGAGCGTCTCGAGCATCCGCCGGGTCGACGACATCCGCGTGCCCGTCTTCATCGCCCACGGCTTCAACGATCCGCGCGTGCCGGTCGAGGAGGCGATGCAGCTGGCGATCGCGCTCAAGGACCGCGGCCGCAGCCCGCGCGTGTTCATCGCGCCCGACGAGGGGCACGGGTTCCAGAAGCTCGACAACCGGATCTACTTCAACGAGCGCGCGGTGAACTTCCTCTCGGACACGATCGCCCGGTGAGCGACCGCCCGGATCCCGTGACCGTGCGCGTGCGGCAGCTTTCGCACGCGCACGGCCTGCCGCTGCCCGCGTACGAGACCGAAGGCGCGGCCGGACTCGACGTGCGCGCCGCGCTCGATGCGCCGGTCACGCTCAAGCCCGGCGGCATCGTCCGCATCCCGACCGGGCTCGCGGTCGAGATCCCGCCCGGTTGGGAGCTGCAGCTCCGCCCCCGCTCGGGGCTCGCGGCCCGGCACGGCCTCACGCTGGCGAACAGCCCCGCGACCGTGGATTCCGACTACCGCGGCGAGATCGTCGTCGCGCTCGTGCTGCTGGGACCCGAACCGGTGCGCATCGAGCGCGGCATGCGCATCGCGCAGATGGTGCTGGCGCGC
>JBAIWU010000515.1:0-3994 GCA_037917155.1 Candidatus Eiseniibacteriota bacterium | reverse complement strand
GTCTCGAGCCGCACGAAGTAGAGCCCCGGAGCGACGGCGTTGCCGGCCGCGTCGCGGCCGTCCCACGCGGGCGCGTACGTGCCCGCCGCCAGCTCGCCGCGCGCCACGCTCCGCACGCGCCGGCCCGAGGCGTCGAAGACCGCGAGGTCGGCGCGCCCCGCGCGCGCGAGGCCGAACCGCAGCCGCGTCACGCCGGCGGACGGGTTCGGCGCGGCCGGGGCGAGGAACGTCACGCGCGGCGCCGCCTCGACGCCGAGCGGGTCGACGCCGTTGACCTGCACGAGCCGAGAGCTCGCGACGCCCCAGTTGCCGGCCGCGTCGCGGGCGCGTACCCACAACCTGCGGTCGCCGTGCAGCAGCCGCCCCGTGTCGATCGTGCCCGCGAGGCTCACCGTGACCGAGTCGAACGTGCTCGTCATCGCGGTGCCGCCGCCCGCGGGCGCGGGCACGTCGCCGAACGAGAACTCGGCCGCCGCGATCGTGCCGCCGCCGGTCTGCGCGTCGCTGGCGCGCGCGATCAGCGTCGCCGGGCCGCCGATCGTCAGCGGATCGGGCGCCGGCTGGATCGAGCCCGGCACGACGACCGGCCCGCGGGTGTCGCCGCCGTCGCGCTGCAGCGCGAACGCGGCGTCCGATGCGTCGCTGGCCGAGAACGCCGGCGCGCCCGTGTCCGTGATCCGCACGCGCACGACCACGTCGGGCGAGTTCGGCACGCCGGCGGTGTTCCACGCGTACGGGCTCGGCCCCGCGTCCGGCGTGACCGTGGTCCACGACGCGCCGCCGTCGGCGGAGTACTCGATGCGACGTGCGGCGACGCCGAGGGCGGGCGCGACCGACTCGCTCCACTCGATGCCCACCGTGGCGCCCGTGAGCCGTTCGCCGCCGTTGGGCGACGTGACGACGACGACCGGGCGCGCGCGGCCGAGCAGCCATTCGAGCGAGCGCCCGAGGATGCCGTCGCGTGACGTGTCGGGCGTGGCGTGCGGCGAGACCATGCCGGACCACTCGTGGAAGTACGCGAGCAGGCGCGAGCGCTGTCCGCCCCAATACGCGGAACCGGCGTCGCCCTTCGGCGCGAGCGTCTCCCAGCGGATCGTGGTCGTGTCGGGGCTGGCGTCGTTGTCCCGGTACACGCCAGCGCCGGTGACCGCGGCGTCGGGCGCGAGGCCGACCTCGTCGCCGGACTGGCCGCTCGTGCCCCACGCGTCGTACGCGGGCCCGGTCGGCGCGTTGGGCCCCGACACGGGATCGCCGGCGAAGCCGTCGGTGCGGTCGAAGTACGTCGGGTCGGCCTTGAACACGGCGCGCAGCGACGAGCGCACCCACGCCGCCCGCTCCGCGGTCCAGCCGGGCGAGGTGGGATCCGCGAGCCCCCAGCCGATGTCGTGCCCGGTGACCATGAGCCGCCCGCCGCCCCCGAGCAGCGAGTCGATCGCGGCGCGCTGCCGGTCCGAGAACGCGGGATAGCTGTTCGGGCCCGCCTGCCACAGGACCGCCGCGTACGAGCGCAGGCCCGCGGCGGTCCCGCCCGCGATCGCCGAGTCCGCGGTCGGGCCGCTCCAGATGTCGTAGTCGATCCCCAGCGCGTCGAGCGAGGCCGTCCACGTGCCCAGGCGCGCGAAATCGGGCTCGCCGAGGACCAGCAGCACGTCACCGTGCCCCTTGGCGGTGAAGGTCCGGTGCGCGCCGCCCAGGTCGTCGCGCGCGCTTCCGCCCGTCAGGGCGGTCGAGCCGACGTCGTAGTAGTAGGTCTGCCCCGGCACGAGGCCGGTGAGCAGGACCCCGTGCTCGAGCGAGTACTCGGGCGCCGCGACCTCGCCGCGCTCGAGCGCGGGCGTGGCGCCCCACCAGACGCGCGAGTCGGCGTTGCGGTCGGTGGTCCACGCGATGCGGGTGCCCGCGACGCCCTGCGAGAGGGCGCGCACGTTCGTGAGGATCGGCGGATCGAAGGCCACCGTCGCGCGCGCCGTCAGCGTGGAGCCGTACGTCGCGTCGACGTAGGTGGCCGTGAGCACGTCGCCGTTGGCGACCGAGAGCAGGCCGTCGGGGGCCGCCGCCAGCGCGGTGAGCGCGATCGCGCCCGTGAACACGCCGTTCGCGCCGGCGAGCGTGACGTCCACCGGCCCGGGCTCCGCGCCGGTGGCCATTCTCACGGTCAGCGGCCCGGTCGCGTCGGGGTCGGTCACCTGCACCTGCACCGTGTCGGCCGGGCCGTAGAGCGCGCGGTCGAGCGCGAGCGTGCCGCCGCCCGAGGCCAGCGCGCCCGTGACGACGAGCGCGAACGGCTGCGGGCCCATGGGCACCGCCTTCGCCGTCACGCGGATCGTCCACACGCCCTCGCCGGGGCCGGGCACGCGCACGCCCTCCTCGACGTTGATCGAGTCGCGCGGACCCCCGGTGATCGACTTGCGGCCCGAGAAGCGGTTGCCGAGGAACGTGTTCGTGCCGCCCGAGACCGAGAGGTCGAGGTCGTTGACGATCTGGCGCGTGACGGCGGGGTTGCCGGGGTAGTCCGTCCACACGAGCGAAACCTTCAGCGGGAGCAGGCTGCTCGTGACGCGCACCTGGTACTCGACCCAGTCGCCCTGCGCGAGGCCGCGCGTCTGGTCGACGAGCGCCAGCCGGCGCGAGTCGCCCGCGAAGTAGAGCACGCTGTCGACGGTCACGCGGCCCCAGCCGGTGTTGTTGTTCGGCGCGAGGTACGAACTCATCGAGTCGGCGGCCGAGTTGATGGCCATCGCCTTGAGCAGCGCGCCCGAGGGCACGAAGCCGTTCGCCGCCACCGGTGCGCCGGTCGGGTACCAGCCGTCGGTCAGGTACTGGCGGATGAGCGCGATCGCGCCGGAGGCCGCCGGCGAGGCCATCGAGGTGCCGGAGAGCGCCTGGTAGCCCGTCGTCCCCGCACCATAGGCCGAGGTGACGCTGTTGCCGGGCGCGCAGAACGTGGGCTTGCGCCGGCCGTCGAGCGTGGGGCCGCGGCTCGTGCTCACGTAGATCGAGTTCTCCGATGCGCCGTTGCCGGTGCCGCCGACGCTGCCCGCGTTCTTCGCGGTGGCGGGGGAGCCGACCGAGCCCGGCGTGCCCGAGTTGCCGTTCGAGAAGTCGGCGAGGAAGTCGGGGTGGTTCCACATGAACTGGTCCACCTGCATCGCGCTCAGCGTGTACTCGCCGGCCACGGCCGAGCCCCACGAGTTGGACGCGATCCGCGCCGCGCCGCCCGCGTTGCCCGTGTAGCCCGCCTGGAACAGGTCGTTGAGGTCGGCCGGCGGCAGCAGGCCGGTGCCGAGCGCAGGCCCGGCGAGGTCCACGAACCAGAGCTTGGCCTCCTTCGCCATGCCGTCGCGCGGGGAGGCGTTCGCGGTCGGGTCGTCGCTCCCGCAGATCGTGCCCGCGGTGTGCGTCCCGTGGTAGGACGCGGCGGAGTGGTCGCCGAACGCGATCTGCGGGTCGTCGACTCCCTGCTGGTAGGCGATGATCGTCCGGTGCGTCGGGTACTCGCCGAACGTCGTGATGGGCACGAGCGGGTCCACGAACTGGTTGTGGTCCGTGCGCACGCCGCTGTCGGTCGTCATCACGACCTGGCCCTGCCCGCGGATGCCCATGTCCCACACGCGGCGGCTGGCGTTGACGCCCGTTTGCACGACCCACTGCGCGTAGTCGTTCTCCGTCGTGAAGTGCGGCCGCGGCTCGATCCACTGCACCGCGTCGAGCGACGCGAGCGCCGCGAGCCGGCCCCGGTCGAGCGCGAGCCGTGCGATGCGGTTGATGCCGTTGCTCGAGATCGCGAGGCCTGTCGCCCCGAGCGCCTCGAGGTCGGCGCCCGCGCGGGCGGGGTCCGCGTCCGCGAACAGCAGCACGTCGAGCTCGGCCGGGCCCGACGCGGCGGCGTCGACGAGCGGGCTCAGCTTGAACGCCGGCAGCCAGTCCGCCGCCGCGACGTCGGCGCGCGCGAGCGACAGTCGCGCCAGCGCTCCGGCGCTCATGCGCACGAGGA
>JBAIWU010000514.1:0-3376 GCA_037917155.1 Candidatus Eiseniibacteriota bacterium | reverse complement strand
CGCCGGCACGCCGTGGCGCGAGGCGCCCGAGCCGGCGCGCGTGGCGTCGGCGCTCGACTGGCTGTCGCGGCTCGGGGCGGCGCGCGGCGACCGGCGCGCGGCCGGCGGCGTGCCGCCGGAGCCCGACGCGGCGCGGGGCTGGTGGCTGCGGCTCAACCCGCGCGCGGCGGAGCGGCTCGAGGCGTTGTGGCGCGAGCGCCCGCGCGACGTGGCGTGGTACGGCAACCGCGCCGTGCGCGACCTGCTCTCGGGCGGGCGGCGCGTCGTCGCGAAGCTCGCCGTGGCCGGCTCGGGCATCGACTGGCTGGCCGTGCGCGCGGACTGGGAGAGCGAGGGACTCGCGCTCACCGAGGCCGACCTCGCGAAGCTGCGCGGCGCGCGCGACGCGTTCGTGCGCCTCTCCGGCGGCTGGGTCCGGCGCGAGGACGCCGCGGCGCACGACGCGCTCGCGGACGCGCTCGCCGACCTCGGGCTCGAGGCCGACGGGCGCGAGCACCGGCTGCCGCTGTGGCAGCTCGCGCAGGCGAGCCCGGCGAGCTTCGAGGCGCTCGCCTCCGCCGGCGTCGACGAGACGACGCGCACGGCCGTCGCGCGCATCCGCGAGGCGCTCGCGTCGTTCGCGGGGCTGCCGCGCATCGAGCCGCCGCGCGGGCTCACCGGGACGCTGCGTCCGTACCAGCGCGAGGGGCTCGACTTCCTCGCGTGGACCTCGTCACTGGGCCTGGGCGCCGTGCTCGCGGACGACATGGGGCTCGGCAAGACCGTGCAGGCGCTGGCGTGGCTGCAGCGGATGCGCGAGCAGGACCCCGAGGGCGGGCCCGCGCTCGTCGTGTGCCCCGCGTCGGTGGCGCACAACTGGGCGCGCGAGGCGGCGCGATTCACGCCGGAGCTGCGCGTGCTCGTGCTCGGCAGCGGGCGCGAGCGGCGCGCGCGCTTCGCCGAGGTGGGCCGGTACGACATCGTGGTGACGAACTACGCGCTGCTGCGCCGCGACATCGCGCACTGGCGCGAGATCGAGCTGCGCGCGGCGGTGCTCGACGAGGCGCAGAACGTCAAGAACCCCGACGCGGCCGTCGCGAAGGCGGCGCTCGAGCTGCGGGCGCGGCACCGGATCGCGCTCACCGGCACGCCGCTCGAGAACCGCGCGCTCGACCTGTGGAGCATCCTCGCGTTCGTGCAGCCGGGGCACCTCGGCCCGCGGCGCCGCTTCGTCGAGCGCTACGACCGCGCCGACTCGCCCCCGCACGTGCGCCGGCTGCTGTCGGCGCGGCTGCGGCCGCTCATGGTGCGGCGGCTCAAGGAGCAGGTCGAGCGCGACCTGCCGCCGCGCATCGAGGAGCGGCTCGACTGCGAGATGACGCCCGGGCAGCGCAAGCTCTATCTCGCCGAGCTCGTGCGCGCGCGCCGGCTGCTGGGCTCGGTGATCGCGGACCCCGAGGGTCTCGTGCGCAAGCGCATCATCGTGCTGACCGTGCTGACGCGCCTGCGCCAGATCTGCTGCCACCCGGCGCTCGCGGAAGGCGACCGCGCGCTGGGCTCGGGCAAGTTCGACGCGCTGTTCGAGCTGCTCGAGCCGCTGCGCGCGGAGGGCCAGAAGACGCTCGTGTTCTCGCAGTTCGTGCGCTGCCTCGACCTGATCGGCGAGAGCATGAAGCGGCGCGGCATCCCGTACCACGTGCTGACCGGCGAGACGAGCACGAAGCGCCGCGAGGCGGTCGTGCGCGCGTTCACCGAGGACCCCGAGCCGAGCGTGTTCCTGGTCTCGCTCAAGGCGGGCGGCACCGGCCTCAACCTCACCGCGGCCAACCACGTCGTGCTGTTCGACCCGTGGTGGAACCCGGCGGTCGAGGCGCAGGCCATCGACCGCACGCACCGCATCGGGCAGACGCGCTCCGTGGTCGCCTACCGGCTCTACGCCGAGGGCACGATCGAGGAGCGCATCGCCGAGCTGCAGCAGCGCAAGGCCGCGCTCGCGCGCGACGTGCTGGGCGAGGAGGGCTTCGCCCGCACGCTCACGCGCGAGGACCTCGCGTTCCTGCTCGCGGACTGAGCGGCCCGGCGGGCGCGGCGCGCGGGCGAGCGGCCGGCGCGTCCCGCGGGCGCTCACGAATTCGCGCGTGACGCGCTTTCGCGGGCGGGTGGACGCGCGGCGACTGTGGCCGCGCCGTCTCGTGGGTGCGGACCCAGCTCGAGCGGAGAGCTTCTCGCGCGCGCCATCGTGACACCGTCGTCGTCGCGCCTCGCGTTTCGCGCTCCCTGCGCATCCACGGACGCCGCCAGCGTGCGTGGTATGAAGTGCATGCGCGCCCCCCGCGTGGACTCGCCCCCGCGAGTGAGAACCCGCGATGACCCGCTTCTCGCGCGCGCACCTGTCGGATCGGGCGCTGCTCCTGCAGCTCGCCGCACACGTTCGCGACGAGTCCCGTGCCACGGCCGAGCTGCTCGCCGACCTCGCCGAGGTCGACTCGCGCAAGCTCTACCTGCCCGCCGCGTACCCATCGATGTACGCCTACTGCGTCGGCGAGCCGATGCTGTCCGAGGACGCCGCCTACAAGCGCATCCACGCGGCCCGTGCGGCGCGGTCGTTTCCCGCGATCCTCGAGGCGGTCGCGGAAGGACGCCTGCACCTGAGCGCCGTCGTTCTGCTGGCGCCGCACCTGACACGGGACATCGCCGGAGCGCTGATCGCCGCCGCGGGGCACAGGACCAAGGCCGCGATCGAGACGCTGCTTGCCGGGCCCTTCCCACGTCCCGACGTCCCCACGCAGGTGCAGGTGGTCCCGCCCACGCAGCCCTCACTGCAACTCGCAGCGGGAGGCACGAACCCGCAACGTGCCCCGGAACCAGTTCGTGCACCGGAATCACAACCACTTGCGCCGATCACGTCGCTGGCGGCCGTCGCGCGCTCCAGGCCGCTTCCATTGTCACCGCAGCGCTTCGCGCTCCAGCTCACGATCGGGCAGGAGGCGTACGACGATCTGCTCGCCGTGCAGGCGCTCCTCGGCAGCGCCGTTCCCGCGGGAGACATCGGCGCCGTCATCGGGCAGGCCCTGAAGCTGCTCCGGCGGGACCTCGAGCGACGCCGCTGCGCCGCGACCGAGCGCCCGCGCCCCGCCACGCGCCGCGGCTCCACCGACCCGCGTCGGACCCCGGCCGCAGTCAGGCGCGAGGTCTGGCGGAGGGACGGCGGTCGGTGCACGTTCGTCGGCGAAGCCGACCATCGCTGCGAGTCGCGCACGCGGCTCGAGCTCGATCACGTCCGGCCCGTCGCGCGCGGCGGACTCGCGACCGCCGACACCCTGCGCCTGCGCTGCCGGGCCCACAACCAGCACGCGGCCGAGCGCACGTTCGGCGCCGGCTTCATGGACGCGAAGCG
>JBAIWU010000513.1:0-1928 GCA_037917155.1 Candidatus Eiseniibacteriota bacterium | reverse complement strand
AGGTCGCCCTCGCCGGGGGCGTGGAAGAGGTTCTGCTCGAGCCCGGGCTGGCGGTCGTAGAGGGCGCGGTAGCGCCCACCGAGCGCGTACAGCGCGGCGTGGCTGCCGCGCTCCACGATGCGGCCGTCCTCCACGACGAGGATCTGGTCCGCGCGTCGGATGGTCGACAGCCGGTGCGCGATCACGAACGTGGTGCGGCCCTGCATCAGGGCCGCGAGGCCCTCCTGGATGAGCGCCTCGCTCTCGGAGTCGAGGCTGGAGGTCGCCTCGTCGAGGATCAGCAGCCGCGGGTCGGCGAGGATCGCGCGCGCGATCGAGACGCGCTGGCGCTGGCCGCCGGAGAGCTTCACGCCGCGCTCGCCCACCACGGTGTCGAGCCCGTCCGGGAAGCGGTCGGCGAACTCGTCGACGCGCGCGATGCGGCACGCCTCGCGCACCTGCGCCTCGCTCGCGTCGGGGCGCGAGAACGCGACGTTCTCGCGGATCGTGCCCGCGAAGAGGAACGTGTCCTGCAGCACGACGCCGAGCTGCGTGCGGAACGAGTCGAGGCGCACCGTCGAGAGGTCCCGGCCGTCCACGCGCACGACGCCGGCGTCGGGCCCGTGGAACGCGGCGAGCAGCCCGATGATGGTGCTCTTGCCCGAGCCCGACGAGCCCACCAGCGCCACGACCGAGCCCGCGGGCGCGGTGAACGAGACATCGTGCAGCACCGGCTTGTCCGGCTCGTACGCGAAGTCGACGTGCTCGAACGCGATGTCGCCGTGCAGCCGCGGCATGGACTCGGTGCGGCGCGGGTCCGCGTCCTCGGGGCGCTCGCCCAGCACCTCGCGCGTGCGCTCGAGGCCGGCGATGGCCTCGGTGAGCTGCGTGCCGATCGCGACGATCTGGAACACCGGCGCGATCAGGAAGCCGAGGAACATCGTGTACGAGAAGTAGCCGCCGGGCGACAGCGTGCCGGCGAGCATGTGGCGCGCGCCCACGAACATGATCACGGCGCCGACGAGGCCGAGCAGCAGCGAGCTCGAGAGCTGCATGACCGACTGCGCGGTCAGCGTCGCGAGCACGTTGTCGAGCAGGCGCTTGACGCCCGCGGCGAAGACGCCCTGCTCGCGCGCCTCCGCGTGGTAGCCCTTGACCGTGCGCACAGCGCCCAGCGACTCGGTCAGCCGGCCCGTCACCTCGGCGGTGATGCGCCCGCGCTCGCGGAAGATCGGGCGCATGACCGAGAACGCGCGGCTGAGTACCACCGTGAACCCGACGAGCACCGCGGCCGCGAGCAGCGTCATCGGCGTGTTGAGCCGCAGCAGGACGTAGAGCGACAGCGCCGCGGTCACGAGACCGCCGACGAACTCGACCAGCCCGGTGCCGATCAGGTTCCGCACGCCCTCGACGTCGTTCATGATCCGCGAGACGAGCGCGCCGGTCTTGTTGCTGTCGTAATAGGCCACAGGCAGGCGCGACACGTGCGCCTGCACGCGACGGCGCATCTCGGCGATCAGCCGCTGCGCCTCCTTGGAGAGCAGCTGCGTGAGCGCGAACGACGTCGCGCCCTGGATCAGCGTCGCGATCACGACCACGGCGACGAGGGGCACGAGCAGGCTCGGGTTGCCGCCTCCCGGGGTCTCCGGCGCGTGTGCGAAGTGGCGCAGCGGCGCCCAGAGCTGGTCCAGCAGGTCCGTGCGCGCCGGGGCGCCCGCGCGCGGGCCCACGCGCACGCCGAGCACGTCGTCGAGCAGGCACTTGCTCGAGCCCGGCAGCACGAGGCCGCAGACGCGGTTGATGCCCATGAGCAGCAGCCCCAGGCCCAGCATCCACCTCCGGGGGCGCACCAGCTCCCAGATCATGGGCCAGACCTGGCGCAGCGACGTGCGCGTGACGGGCTTGCCGGCCGCGTCGGGCCGGACGGTCCGCGGGGTGCCGGTGCTCAT
>JBAIWU010000512.1:0-7132 GCA_037917155.1 Candidatus Eiseniibacteriota bacterium | reverse complement strand
TTGGGCGAGCGCCCCGACTGGAACGCGAACCCGATCACCGGCGCGCGCTGGCCCGACGCGCCGAGCCGCACGCTGGACTACCGCGATGCGGGCGCGACCGGCGGCGCCAAGTTCGCGTGCGAGCTGGGCCGGCTCACGTTCCTGCCCGATCTCGCGCTCGCCGCACGGCTGGGCGATCCGGCCGCCGCGGCGCGCGCGAGCGGGCTGCTCGGGCAGTTCGTCGCGCACAACCCGCTCGGCCACGGCATCCACCACACGAGCGGAATCGAGATGGCGGTCCGCGTCGCGACCACGAGCGCGGCGCTGGCGCTGCTCGCGCCGCGCGAGCCCGCACGCGTGGACGAGGTGCTCGAGGGCGCGCTCGGGCTCGCGGCGCAGCAGGCGCTCTGGTGCCGCGACCACCTGAGCCTGGGCTCGAGCGCGAACAACCACCTGCTCGCCGAGTACATGGCGATGGCGGTGATGGGCGGCTGCTGGCCGAGCCTGCGGCGCTCCGAGCGGCTGCTGCGCGCGGGCCGCGACGGGCTCGAGCGCGGGGTGCTGGCGCAGTTCCACGCCGACGGCGTCAACGCCGAGCAGGCGTTCGGCTACCTGCCGTTCGTGTGGGAGCTGGTGCTGCTGGGCCTGCGCGCGGCCGAGGCGGCGGGGCTCGAGCCCTCGGCCGACGTGCGCGAGCGGCTCGTCGCATCGCTCGAGTTCGCGCGCGCGATCCGCGGCGGGGACGGCCGCGCGCCGCAGGTGGGCGACGAGGACGACGGCCGCGTGCTGCTCGGCTCGCTCGAGTCGCCGCGGCTCGACCTCGTGGGCAACGCGCTCGCGGCCTGGCTCGGCGTGGACGCGCTCTCGGACGGCGCGCGCGCGTACGCGCTCGCGCTCGGCCTCACGCCGCGGCCCGCGCGCGCCGTGACGGACGGCCGGCACGAGTTCCCCGCCGGCGGCTGGACGGTGTGGCGCGAGCGCGGGCTGCGCGTGATGTTCGACCACGGGCCGCTCGGGCTGGGCGCGCTCGCCGGCCACGGCCACGCCGACGCGCTCGCGATCACGCTCGCGCGCGGCGCCGACGAGCTCGTCGTCGACCCGGGCACGCTCGCCTACCACGAGGACGAGGCGGCGCGGAACGTCTCGCGCGGCACGCCCGCGCACGCGACGGTGGCGTTCGGCGCGCGCAGCCAGGGCGAGATGCTGGGGCCGTTCCTGTGGGGCCGCCGCCCGGAGGTGACGCCCGAGGGCGAGGGCTGGCGCTGCCGCTGGTGGACCGGCGAAACGCACGTGCGCACGGTGCGCGTTGAGGGCGGCGCGGTCGAGGTCGAGGACCGCGCGCGCGGCCGCGACGCGCGCGTCGTCTTCCCGCTGCCGCCGGGCGCGGTCGCGCACATCGACGGGGCCCGCGCCGTGGTCGAGCACGGCCGCTCGCGCGCGACGTTCGCGGCCGAGGGCCTCGCGCCCTGGCGGCTCGAGCCCAGCCTGCACGCGCCGCGCTTCTCGCACCGCGCCGGCGCGCAGCGGCTCGTCGCCGCGTTCGCGGGCGAGGCCGCGCGCACGGTGATCGCGACGGGACCGCGCGAGTAGTCCGCGGGCGCCGCGTCGCGCCCATTGCCACGACCTGCCGCGGGCGCGAAGGGATTTCCGGCGACGGCGGCTTTCCCTCGCCTGCCGCTGCGCGTAGGCTGCGGCACATGATCCAGACCAAGGGCTTCTACCGCAGCCTCGAGAAGGTCTTCGCGGGCGCCGGGCGCGTGAAGCACCGCGAACGCTTCGCGCTGCGCATCGCGCCGGCGCTGCTCGACGTGCTGCGCGAGCCGCTCGGCGTCGCGGCGGTGCACGTCTACGAGCGGCGCAAGGAGGGCTTCGCGGCGGCCAAGCCGTTCGGCGCGAAGCGCGCCGACCTCGGCGCCGACCTCGCGCGCCGCTTCGCCAGCACCGGCGACGACCGCATCGCCGAGCTGCCGTGGGCCGGCGACGTGAACGGCGACCGCGTCGGCCTGATCGCCGTGGGCGGCGTCGAC
Source organism: Candidatus Eiseniibacteriota bacterium (assembly GCA_037917155.1). Classification (GTDB taxonomy): domain Bacteria; phylum Eisenbacteria; class RBG-16-71-46; order RBG-16-71-46; family RBG-16-71-46; genus CAIXRL01. The sequence continues at coordinate 5,126 of JBAIWU010000512.1, read as the reverse complement.
GGCCCGCTGCTGGCGCTCTTCGGCCCCGCGCGCGGCGCGCCGGAGAAGGGCGTCTCGCGCTCCGACTTCGCGTCGGCGCTCAACTCGCTCCTCTACGCGATGCGCCAGCACCTCGAGAAGAGCGAGCTGCACGACCTGATCGAGCAGGCGCGCGCGATCCAGCTCAGCCTGCTGCCGCCGGGCCGCTGCGAGCTCGAGGGCTTCGACATCCACGCGGCGAGCTTCCCGGCCTCGAGCGTGGGCGGCGACCTCTACGACTTCCTGCCCGTCGCGCCCGGCACGATGGGACTCGCGGTGGCGGATGCCTCGGGCCACGGCCTGCCCGCGGCGCTGCAGGCGCGCGACGTCGCGGTCGGGCTGCGCATGGGCGTCGAGCGGGACCTCAAGATCGTCTCCGTGATCGAGATGCTGAACCGCGTCATCCACCGCAGCGGCCTGACGTCGCGCTTCATCTCGCTCGTCTTCGGCGAGCTGGAGACGAACGGCAATTTCGCGTACGTGAACGCGGGCCACCCGCCGGCGCTGCTCATGGACGCGAAGGGCGTCCGCGAGCTCTCCGTGGGCGGCATGGTGCTCGGCCCCGACCCGGACGCGCGCTTCAAGCTCGGCTACACGCACGTCGACCGCGGCGCCACGCTCGCGCTCTACAGCGACGGCGTGATCGAGCGCGGCACCACGTGGGGCCGGCCGTTCGGCATGGGCCGGCTCACGAAGTGGCTGCACGCGACGCGCAAGCTCTCCGCCGAGCAGGCCGTGGACGACCTCATGAACCGCCTCGGCGAGCACTGCCCCGGCAAGCCGTACGAGGACGACGTCACGGTCATGGTCGTGCGCCGGCTGGCGTAGGCCGCGGACTCAGCGCACGATGCACGCCCTCGCGGTGAGCGAACGCGCTCCCTGGGTGAGCCGGAGCACGTAGAGGCCGGGCGCGAAGGCCCCGAGCCCCGGCAGGGTCACGACGTGGAGGCCGGGCGCGGGCTCGAGCCGCGTCGTCGAGACGCGGCGCCCTGAGATGTCGAACCACTCGAGCCGCGCCGGCTCGGCCGTGGCCAGCGAGTACTCCACGCTCCCCTCGCGGCCGCACGGGTTGGGACGGAGACCGCCGAGGGCGAACGCGAATGCCTGCGGCACCTGGATCCAGCGCTCGGGCGTGGTCACGACCGATCCGCCGTCGAGGATCGCGAGCCGGTAGGCGTACCGCGTCCCGGGCACGACCGCGTCATCCTCGTACGCGAGCCGCCCGTCGCCGCCGGCGCCGATCGTCGCGAGGGTCGTCCAGTCGGTGCCCGCGTCGCGGCGCTCGACCCGGGCGGTCGTGCCGGCGCGCCCTGTGGCGTACCAAACGAGCCGCACGTGCCCCGGGTCCGCCTCCGCGCTCACGAGGTCGGCCAGCGTGGGCGTCGCGAAGTCCCCGGTCACGATGCGCTGCGCGTAGATGTCCCCGGCGTCGGCGCGTTGATCCTTCCACGCGAGCAGGGCGCCTCCCGAGCCGTCACCGATCATGTCCTGGTACGACGCCGGGCCCGCGGCGGCGATCGCGGTCCCTCCCAGGCTCCAGCCCGAGGACGGGCTGGCGTCCTTGCGAACCCGAGTTGCATAGAGCTCGGCGTGTCCCGAGCGCAGGTCCTGCCACGCGCAGAACACGCCCCCGGTGGAATCCGCGGTCATCACGACGCGCTCCGAGCCGTCCAGCACCGGGCCGGGTCCGAACACCCAGCCGGGCGCCAGGTCCCCGGGCCAGATCACGTGCTTCGCCTGCAGGACGATGCCCGAGGGGCCGTCCTCCTGGGTCGTGGCGTACACGCCGCCCGTGCGGTCCGGCGCGATGGCGAACGGGCGATAGGGCTGGTCGGAGACCCAGACCTCGCCGAAGACGCTCCAGCCGAGGTGCTGGACGACGATCTGGACCGGCACGCCACGGGCCACGGCGACACCCCCCACGGGATCCAGGGCCAGGGTGGGCGCGGCGTCCGCTCCGGTCGACGATTCCGTCGAACCTTCCAACGAGCTGCCGTCCCCCGCAACGTGCTCGACCGTGTTCGACTGGACCCAGTAGCTGCCCGAGCCCAGATTGGATCCCCAGGTGACCCAGGCGCCGCCGTGTCCGTCCTCCACGATCGCGCCCACGTTCTCGATCGGATTCAAATCGAGCTGCAGGCCGCCCGCGGGCCAGCCGGACGCCGCCGCGCCCGCAGAATTGATGCGCAGCAGGAACGGCTCGGAGCCGGCGTTGTTCCGGACATCCCGCCAGTAGAGCAGCATTCCGCCCGTGCCGTCCCGCGCGAGCCCCGGGTCGTACTGATAACTCGGCGCGGGCACCGGGACGCCGTTCGCCGGCCAGCCGGGAGCCGGCGCACCTGCGGGGCCCATGTGCTGGAAGTAGACGGCCGGGGCGGTCGTGCGATCGTCCGACCACGCGAGGAACACGCCGCCCAGATCGTCCGGGACCATGGTCACCGCGTACTGGTTCCCCGACGCCGTGCAGACGGGGGCGCCGTCCGTCGGCCAGCCCGCGACCACCGAGCCGTCGGGGCCGAGATGCGAGAAGTAGATGTCGTCGTCGGCGCCGCGAACATCCACCCAGGCGACGAACGCCCCTCCCCCGCCGTCGGCCACCAGGACCGGCGAGGTTTGCAGCCCCGGCGCGCGGCACACGGGCACACCGTTGGCCGCCCACGCGATCCAACTCGGCACTTCCGGCGGCGTCGACCGGCAGGGGTTGAGCAGTACCGTCGCGTCATCCGAGGCGAGCGTCGCCGCGACCAGGTCGCGCCGGCCGTCCGCGTCGAAGTCCGCGCTCGCGAGCGCCGCCGGATCGAGGTCCGTGGGGCGCGCGATCGCCGCCAGCGCGAACTGCCCGTTTCCCACCCCACCCGTGCCGCCGCCGCGCAGGAAGTCGACGCGATCGTCGAGGCCGTCCGCCGCCACCACGTCGAGGATGCCGTCGCCGTCGAAGTCGTCCACGACGATCGTGTTGACCTCGTTGTCCACCGCGTCGTGCACGGGTGCGCCGAACGTGCCGTTGCCGGCCCCGCCGGCACCGCCCCCCAGCAGCACGCCGATGGTCTTGGCCTCGGAGACCACCAGGTCGAGGATGCCGTCGCCGTTGACGTCGCGCGCCACGACCATGCGGGGATTGGTGAGCCCCGTCCACTGCGTCGCCGCCCCGAATCCCCCGAGCCCGTTGCCGGGAAGGACGGCGACCGACCCCGTGTTGTACACGGCGACCGCGAGGTCGGGATTCCCGTCCCCGTTGAAGTCGCCGATCGCGCACGACCAGGCGCTGCTGCCGGTCGCGCCGAAGGCGTACGACGTCGCGGCGGCGAACGTCCCGTCCCCGACGCCGCCGGCGCCGCTTCCGAGCAGCACGCTGACGCGATTCGTGAGCTTGTTCGCGGTCACGAGGTCCGCGATGCCGTCGTGGTTCAGGTCGGCGGTGACGATGAAGTACGGACCGGCCCCCACCGCGTAGTAGACGGGAGGCGCGAACGTGCCGTCACCCCGCCCGCCGGTGCCGTTTCCCATCAGCACCGCGACGGTGTTGCCGAAGTAGTTCGCCGTGGCCACGTCCGGGATCCCGTCGCCGTTGAAGTCGGCGACGACCACGGACACTGGAGCGCCGGCGATGTCGACGCGCGGCAGCACGGTGAACTGGCCGCCACCGTTGCCGAGCAGGACGCTCAGCCCGGCGTTCACCGTTCCCTGATAGCCGATCGAGCTGTTGGCGACCACGACGTCGGTGGTGCCGTTGCCGTCGAGGTCGGCCGTCGCGACCCCCATCGGGGCCGAACCGGTGGGGTAGAGCTGCGGCGCGCCGAACACGGAATCGGGGCTGCACGTGCTGGCGATGGACTCCCGGGACGCGCCGGCGAGCGCGGCCACGGCGACGAGCAGCATCCCAACGCACCGGCGGACCATGACGACACCTCTTCGGATGGAGGAACAAGTGCCGAATATTCCTCGATGATAGTCCCGGCGCGGTGTGGATCGTCACTCGAATCGCATCGCCACGGACCACCGGCGCCGGACTCCGGGCGCACGCGAGAGCGACGTCGCAGCATGGCTGGGGCGTTCCCGGGCGGCTCCTACCGAAGGTGGCTCTCAAGCGTGTCGCGCGCGGCGGCCCCGCCGCATCGTGACGTGGGCGGCCCGGCGCTCCTATAGTCTCCGGATGCGCCAGCCCTCCCCGACCCGATCCCCGCGAGCGAGCACGGCGAGCCGCGCGCCCGGCGGGCTCGTGCGGGCCCTCACGCTCGCCGCGCTGGGGCTCGCGACGGCGGCCGCGTTCGCGGGCGTGCTGCGCAACAGCTGGATCGTCTTCGACGATCCCATCTACGTGTTCGAGAACCCGCACGTCGTCTCCGGGCTGACGCTCGAAGGCCTGCGCTGGTTCCTGCACGCGCCGCACGGCGGCAACTGGCACCCGCTCACGTCGTACTCGCACATGCTCGACGTGCAGCTCTTCGGCCTGAACCCCGCCGGCCACCACGCGGTCAGCGCGCTGCTGCACGTCGCGAACGTGGTGCTGCTCGTGCTCGTGCTGTACCGCATGAGCGGCGACTGGTGGCGCAGCCTCGTCGTGGGCGCGTTCTTCGGCATCCACCCGCTGCGCGCCGAGTCCGTGGCGTGGATCGCCGAGCGCAAGGACGTGCTCAGCCTGTTCTTCTTCGTGCTCACGCTCGAGGCCTACCGGCGCTGGGTCGAGCGCCCGGGCCGCCGGCGCTGGGCCCTGGTGATGCTGGCGCTGGCGCTCGGGCTGATGTCCAAGCCGATGCTGGTGACGACGCCGGTCGTGCTGGTGCTGCTCGACGTCTGGCCGCTCGGGCGCCGGCGCGGCCTTCCGCCGGCGCAGGGGCCTAGCCCGGCGAGCCGCGCGCCGGCGCGCCCGCTCGCGGGGCTCGCGCTGGAGAAGTGGCCGCTCTGGCTGCTCGCCGCGGCCTCGGCGCTCGTCACGATCAAGGTGCAGAGCGCGACGTACGCGGTCCAGGCGACGGACGCCCTGCCGATCGGCCACCGCGTCGCGAACGCCGCCCTGTCGTACTGGCGCTACCTCGGCAAGCTCGCGTGGCCGTCGCACCTCTCGCCGTTCTACCCCGACGCGCCCGTCGCGCCGGCCGTCGCCGCGG
>JBAIWU010000511.1:0-6706 GCA_037917155.1 Candidatus Eiseniibacteriota bacterium | reverse complement strand
ACACGTCAGCAAGGAGATCCGACCATGAACGAACCCGAACGCGACGAGGCGCGCATCGTGCGGCTGCTCGGCGCCGTGCACGCGCCGGCCGACCCGGCGGTGCTCGCGCGCGCCCGCGCCCGCATCGCCGCCACGGCCGACGTGCCGGGCGTGTTCGCGTGGCTCGGCACGCCGGCCGCGCTCGCCGCGGCGTGCGCGGTGCTGCTGCTGTCCGCGGGCGTCTCGCTCGCGGTGCTGCGCAGCGAGGGCACGTCGGCGTCGCGCGAGACCGGCCTCGTGAGCGCCCTCATCGGCGACGACGGCTCCTACGGGCTGCCGACGGCGAACGGCGTCCGGGTGACGGACGCCGGCGCGACCGACAGCGGGCAGGTGACGCCGTGAGCCGCGCGGCGATCGTCATCTCGCTCGTCGCCACGTTCATCGTGGGCGCCGCGCTCGGGCTGGTGGGCGGCATCCTGTTCCAGCACCGGGTGCTCATGGCGATGCGCGGCGAGCGCCCCGGCTTCTTCCTCTTCCATCGCGGCGGGCCGGGCTTCGGCGATCGCGGCATGGGGCCGCGCGAGCGCCCCTCCGCGCGCGACGCGCTGCCGCGGCTGCAGCGGCTGCTCGACCTCCCGCCCGAGCAGGTCAAGCGCATCGAGCCGAAGGTGGTCGAGTCGCAGCGGCTGTTCGAGGCCGCGCGCGAGAGCCTGCACGCCCGCATCGACGTCGAGTTGACTCCACAGCAGCGCGAGCGCTGGCAGGCGTTCCAGCGCTCGCATCCCTTCCCCGGGCCTCCCCCCGGGGCCGACGACCGCACGCACCGGGCGCCACCCGGAGACGAAGGAGCACCCCGATGAGAAAGCCCCACCTGTTCCTGTTGCTCGCCCTCGTGATCGCGGCCGCCGCGGCGACCGCGTACGCCGCCGCTCCCAGGACGCCCGCGCCGCCCGCGACGCCCGCCGTAGCGCCGGCCGCGCCGGCCGGGCTGCACGTGACCGTGGCCGATGACGAGGACGCGGCCTACGGCGAGGACGAGGGCGGGATCTTCGCCGGCGACCTGCTCGCCGCCGACGAGGAGCCCGGCACCCAGCGCGTGATCGAGCGCCGCATCGTGCGCGGCCCGGGCGGCATGGGCCGCGGCATGGGCATGGAGCCCGGCGGCGGCATGCACATGGCGATGATGCGGCAGCTCGACCTCACGGACGCGCAGAAGCAGAACATGCGCGACCTGCACGAGAAGCAGATGCGGCGCGACATCCAGGCGCGCGCGGACCTGCAGATCGCGCGGCTCGACCTGCGCAAGCTGATGTCGGCCGAGAGGCCCGACGCCGCGGCGATCAACGCGCAGATCGACCGGATGGCGCGGATGCGCGCGGACCAGGCCAAGTCGCGCGTGTCGACCATGCTCGCCTCGCGCGCGCTGCTCACCCCCGAGCAGCTCAGGAAGGCGCGCGAGCTGCACATGGGCATGGGCCCGGGAATGGGTCCCGGCATGGGCCCCGGCATGCACCGCATGGGCGGCATGCGCGGGGATGGCCCCGGCGCCGAGCGCCGGGTGCGCGTCCACGTCGAGCGCGACACGATCGGAGGCGACGCGCAGTAGATCCGATGCAGTGCGGTCGATGACGTGCGATGCAGCAGTTGTCGTGCAGTGGAAGAATGACAAAGCCAACGCGGCGCGGGATCGCTCCCGCGCCGCGTTCGCGTCGCGCGCCGGGGGCGCGCTCAGTCGCCGAACGAGATCCCGAGCCGGATCGTGCGCGGGCGCTGGGCGAGGCGCGGGTCGTTCACGGGCTGCCAGTCGCGCTGGCTGCTGCCGTTGCCGTTCCAGTAGGCGCCGCCGCCGTTGCCGGTCTCGGTGCGGTAGGCGGCGTACTCGTCGTAGAGCGTGTTGATGATCGGGTTGGGGTAGCCGCTGATGTCGGCGAGCAGGTCGCCGCGGTGGTCGAACAGGTTGCTCACCGCGAGCACGAGCGTCGCGCCGCGCAGGCGGCGATGGGTCCAGCGCACGTCGACGTCCGTCTGCTCGCTCCACGGCAGGCGCTGCGAGTTGACGAGCGACTGGTCGAGGTAGAGCGGCGGCCAGTCCGACGTGTACGGGTTGTCGCGGTACAGCGGCGTCCACGGCCGCCCCGTCGCCACGTGCGTCGCCCACGCCACCGTGAAGCCCGCGCGCGCCCGCGCCTGGCCGTCGAGCACCAGCGCGTGCTGGATGCTCCAGTCGAGCGGATGGTCGCCGTTGGGCAGCGGCCGGTCGCCGAACGCGCTGCCGTACGCGATCCCTTCCGGGTTCGACGCCGTGCCCCATGCGTTCGTGAACGTGTAGGCGGCGTGCACGCGCCCGCCGCCCGGGTACGTGCGCGTCACGTCGAACTCGACGCCATTCGCGTGCGCGTCGTCGGCGCCTTCGTACTGGAGCTGCGACGCCCCGAACGGCTCGGCGACGTTGCGCGCACCGGGCTCGCCGAAGACGTCGCGCATGAACACCGAGATCTGGAACGTCCACTGCGGGTCGAGGACGTGCTTGAGGGCGGCCTGCCACAGCACGGCCTCGGACGGCCCGATCGTGCCGTTGCCTAGCGGCAGCCGGTCGTAGCCGCGCGTGCGGCTCTCGTAGAGGAAGTCGCGCGCCGGGTCCTGCTCGATGCGGGCGTAGGCGAACGAGAACGCGTCCTGCACCGAGACGGGGTAGGCGATGCCGAGCCGCGGCGAGAGCGTCCAGTGCGCGTGCGCGCCGGGCGCGTCGGGGCCCGCGGTGAACGCCTGGAGCCGCAGGCCGTCGCTGAGGATCAGCCCGCCCGCCGTCCAGCGATGCTGCACGTACGCGAAGCCGCCGGGGGCGCCCGCGACGTAGGTGCGCAGCGAGTCCACGTTGGGGGTGCGCGGCGAGGCGATGTCGAGTTCGGTGTACGTGAGGCGGTCCCACTGCAGGCCGGCGCCGGCGCGCAGGCTGTGGAAGCGCCACGGCGACGCCGACGCGTCGGCGCGGGCGAAGAGCCGGTCGGCGCGCGCGTACCGGTAGTACGGCTCGTCGCCCGCGTACGCGTGGAAGGGGTCGATGCCGTTCTGGTCGTAGGGCCCGAACACCGGCAGGTTGTCGACCGTGAGGTTGTCCGTGTCGCGGCGCAGGCCCACGCTGGTGAGCGCGGTCGTGTGCTGCCACCCGCCCGCGAGGTGCAGCGGCACGCGCATGCCGGACGTGGCCTGGCCGACCAGCGCGAGCCGGCGCTCGTCGGTCATGACGACGTGGTCGGCGGCGCGGTAGTAGAACGAGCTCGCGTCGAACGGCTTCGGGGTCAGGATGATGAACGGCGTGCCGGGCGGGTCGGTGGGCTGGACCTCGTGGTAGGTGACCCAGCCGTCGTACGTGAACATCGGATCGTACGGCGCGCGCACGACGCGCGTGCCGAGCAGCTCGACCGAGGCGCGCTGCGGACGGTCCACCGGCGCGACCTTGAGCCAGCCGAGCAGGTGGTTGTCCGCGCGCCACCCGAACGAGCCGCCGAGCACGCTCGTGCGGGCGAGGCCGCGCAGGTCGGGCATGCCCTGGTCGTCGAGCCGCGCCTCGGCGGCCGCGGCGACGCCGATCCCCGTGCGCCGGAGCGGCCCGCTGAACCCGAGGTGCGCCGCGTCGTAGCCGCCGTACTGGCGGCCGTCCGAGAGCCAGCGCGCGCGCAGGTGCGGCTCGGCCGTGGGCGTCTCGGTCTGCACGTCGAGCTCGCCCGCGAGCGAGCCGGCGCGGTCGGCGTCGAGCGGGCCGGTCATGAGGTCGCTCGCGCGCACCGCGAACAGCGGCAGCTCGGGCGCGCCGCCGAACTGCGGGTCGTTCAGGGGCACGCCGCCGAGCGTGACGGCCAGCTCGCCCGCGCGTCCGCCGCGCACATGCAGCTCCTCGCCCGTGGCGACGACACCGGGCAGCAGCGCGACGGCGTCGGAGTAGCGATCGAGCGGCAGCCGGCGCAGCGCCGCGCCCTCGAGCGTGCGCACGCTCTGCACGGCCCCCATGTCGGCCAGGCGCGTGCCGGTGACCTCGACGGGCCGGAACTCGCGCACCACGCGGCCGGCGCGGGCGGAATCGGGAGCGGGTGCGGCGGCGGCCGCGGCGAGCAGCGCGGCCGTGAGCAGATCGAGCATCGCGGAATCCTCAGGGAACACGACGCCCGGTCCCCGTGAACGATGGATCTCACGCGGGCCGGGCCGGGTCAACGGCGGACGTCACGCGCAGCATACGCGGAAAGCGCGCCCCCCGCGCGTCCCCTGGGCGCCCCGGCCCGCGCCGGCGGGGCCCCGGGGGCGCTTGACCCGCCGCAGCCGGCCCCCCTAGGATCGCCGGCCGAACGTACGCAGGACACGGCCCGGCTCCCGGTGGACCGGCCGACCCCGAATGCCCTTCCTATTCCATCTCGAAGCCCAGGATCCACGAACCGCGGCGCGCGCCGGGCGGTTCACGACCGCCCATGGCGACGTGCTGACGCCGGCTTTCATGCCGGTCGGCACCGTGGGCTCGGTCAAGACGCTCACGCCCGACGACCTCAAGGCCTCGGGGTGCGACATCCTGCTCGGCAACACGTACCACCTCTACCTGCGCCCCGGCGTGGACACCGTGCGCGAGCTCGGCGGCCTGCACCGGTTCATGGGCTGGGACGGCGCGATCCTGACCGACTCGGGCGGCTTCCAGGTGATGAGCCTGAACGAGCTCAACAAGGTGCGCGAGGAGGGCGTCGAGTTCCGCTCGCACCTCGACGGCAGCCGGCACCTGCTCTCGCCCGAGTCGGCCATGCGCATCCAGGACGGGCTCGGGGCCGACATCGCGATGAGCTTCGACCAGCTCGTCGAGCTGCCCGCGCCGATCGAAACGGTGCGCGAGGCGGTCGACCGCACGCTGCGCTGGGCGCAGCGGGGGCTCGAGGAGCGCGAGCGGCTGCGCGGCGAGGGCCGCGGCGCGATGGCGCTGTTCGGCATCAACCAGGGCGGCACCGACGCGGCCGAGCGCGCGCGCTGCTTCGCGACGCTGGGCCCCCTGCCGTTCGACGGCTTCGCGCTGGGCGGGCTGTGGGTCGGCGAGGGCCGCACGCTGGGGCTCGAGATGGTCGAGCGCGACTGCGCGGACTTCCCGGCGGACCGGCCGCGCTACCTCATGGGCGTCGGCCACCCGGTCGACGTGCTCGAGGCGATCGGGCGCGGCGTCGACATGATGGACTGCGTGCTGCCGACGCGGAACGCGCGGCGCGGCACGGTGTTCGTCTCGACCGGGCGCATGGTCGTCCGCAACGCCGCGTACGCGCGCGACGAGCGCCCGCTCGACCCGGCGTGCGACTGCTACACCTGCCGGCGCTTCAGCCGCGCGTACCTGCGGCACCTGTTCGTGTCCGGCGAGCTGCTGGGCATGCGGCTCGCGTCGGTGCACGCGATCCACCAGATCCGCACGCTCGTGCGCGAGGCGCGCGCGGCCGTGCTCGAAGGACGGTTCGCCGCGTTCCGCGCGGCGTTCCTCGAGAAGTTCCACAGCGGCGAAACGCTCGCCCGCGCGACTGCGCGGGCCGGCTTCCCCGAACCGTAGAGAGGAGCAGGCATGTTCTTCGTATCCGATGCGTGGGCGCAGGGCACGGCCGCGGCCCCGGCCGCCGGCGGCCCGCTGCAGCAGTTCTTCGGCGGACCCGGGTCCACGATCGTGATGTTCGCGCTGATGTTCGCCATCATGTACTTCCTGCTGATCCGCCCGCAGAGCCAGGAGAAGAAGAAGCTCGAGGCCGCGATCGGGAAGCTGCAGAAGGGCGACAAGGTGCTCACCACGAGCGGCATCGTCGCGACCGTGGTCACGATCGACAAGAACCGGGCCGTGCTGCTCATCGCCGACGGCGTCAAGGTGGAGTTCCTCCGCAGCGCGATCGCGCAGGTCCTGCCGGCGGAGAAGGGCTGAACTCGATGGCGGTGCGTCCCATCCGCATCTATGGCGACCCGGTCCTGCGCGTGAAGACGGCGGAGGTCGCGGCGTTCGACGACTCGCTGCGCGCGCTCGTGGCCGACCTCTTCGACACGATGAAGGCGTACCGCGGGGTCGGCCTCGCCGCGCCGCAGGTGGGCGTGGCGCAGCGCGTGTTCGTCGTCGAGATCCCGGTGGACGAGACGACGCGCGAGCGCTTCGCCGCGGTCAACCCCGTGCTCGACCGGCGCGAGGGCAAGGAGACCGCGGAGGAGGGCTGCCTTTCGATGCCCGGCATCTACGAGGACGTCGTGCGCGCCGGCACGCTGCGGCTGCGCGCGCATGACGAGAACGGCCAGCCGTTCGAGCGCGTCGTCGAGGGCTACCTCGCGCGCGCGATCCAGCACGAGGCCGACCACCTCGACGGGGTGCTGTTCACGGACCGGCTCTCGCCGCTCCGGCGGCAGTTCCTGCGCCGCGAGCTCGACGCGCTCGCGCGCGGCGAGATCCCCGAGGGCTACCACCCGACGTCGAAGGACGAGGAGACGTTCTGAAGCCACGCGTGGTCTTCATGGGCACACCCGCGTTCGCCGTGCCGGCGCTGCGCGCGCTCGCCGAGCGCTGCGACGTCGTGCGCGTGCTCACGCAGCCCGACCGGCCCGCCGGCCGCGGCCGCGCGCCCGCCGCCTCGGCGGTCGGGCAGGCGGCCGGACCGCTCGGGCTGCCCGTGTCGAAGCCCGTGGACATGAAGTCCGCTGCGGTGCGCGAGGCGCTCGCGGCCGAGCGCGCGGACGTCTTCGC
>JBAIWU010000510.1:0-3440 GCA_037917155.1 Candidatus Eiseniibacteriota bacterium | reverse complement strand
GGCGCGCCCCGGCGCGCGCGAGCGCCGCGCCGCGCTCGACCTCGCCGATGAGCGTGACCGCGAACCACGCCGCGCCCTCGGTGCCGCTCAGGTTCCCGCCCACGATCGCGGCGCCCTCGGCCGCGAGCCACCCGGCGCACGCGAGCTCGATCGCGCGCAGCTCGGGCTCGCTCGCGCTCGCGGGCGCGCCGCACGCGACCAGCGCCCAGCGCGGGATTGCGCCCAGCGCCGCCAGGTCGCTCAGGTTCGCGGCCGCGAGCCGTCGGCCCACGCCGGCGGGCGGCAGCAGGCCGTGGCGCCAGTGGCGGCCCTCGACGAACGCGTCGGTCGTGACGACGAGGTCGAAGCCCGCGCGCGGCCGCAGCACGGCGGCGTCGTCGCCGGCGCCGATCACGACGTCCTTGCCGGCGGGCAGGCCCGCGACGATGGCGCGGATGCGCTCGAACTCGCTCGTGCGCTCAGCCGGCATGGCGCTCCTCCACCTCGCGGTGCGACGGCAGCAGCATCGCCAGCAGCAGCGCCGCCGCCATCGCCAGCGCCCCCCCGAGCCAGAACGGCGCCGCGTGGCCGACGCGCTCCCACAGCGCGCCCGCGACGACGCTCGCGGGCAGCAGCGACAGGCCGACGACGGTGGCGTGCACGCCGTACGCGGTCGCGCGCAGGTCCTTCGGCACGAGGTCGGCGATCATCGACTTCGCCTGCCCGTCCATCAGCGCCGTGTGCACGGCGAGCAGCAGGAACGCCACCACCACGCCCGTGCGGCTCGTCCACGCGGCGAGCAGGCCGTACGAGAGCGCGTAGACGAGGTAGCCCGCGGACAGCAGCGGCCGGCGCCCGGCGTGGTCGGACAGGTGGCCGAGCGGCCACGCGAGCAGCGCCTGCAGCACGTTGAACGCGACGTAGACGAGCGAGACCTGGCTCGCGGACCAGCCGGCGCCCTGCGTGCGCAGCAGCACGAACGCGTTGCTGCTGTTGCCGAGCTGGAACACGGCGTCGACCACGAGGAAGCGGCGGAACGGCCCGCCGAGCGCGCCCGCCTGCTCGCCGAGCGTGCGCCGCGCGGGCGCCGCGTGCCGGCCGGCGCGCACGAACGCGAGCAGCACGAGCACCGAGAGCCCGGCGGGGATCGCCGAGACGAGGAACATGCGCCGGTAGCCCTCGGCGCCCAGCGCCTGCCAGCGCGCGAGCAGCCACCAGCCGACGAGCGGGCCGATCGCCGCGCCCGCGGTGTCCATCGCACGGTGCAGCCCGAACGCGCGCCCGCGGTCCGCGGCGGCGGTGGAGTCGGCGATGAGCGCGTCGCGCGGCGGCGTGCGCAGCCCCTTGCCGAGCCGGTCCGCGCAGCGCAGCGCGAGCACGGCGGGCCACGTCGCGGCGAGGCCGATCGCCGCCTTGGCGACTCCGGAGAGCGAGTAGCCCGCGACGACGAGCGGCTTGCGGCGCCCCATGTGGTCCGAGAGCCAGCCCGACGTCGTGCGCAGCAGCGACGCGACGCTCTCGGCGAGGCCCTCGACGATGCCGAGGCTCGTCGGCGACGCGCCCAGCGTGACCGTGATGAAGAACGGCAGGATGGGCACGAGCATCTCGGTCGACACGTCGGTCAGGAGCGACGTGAAGCCGAGCGCGACGACGTTGGGATGGATGCCGGCCAGCGGGCCGCCCGCGGGGCGCTCCCCGGCCTGGGTCGTAGGCATGGCCGCACGGTAGCACGGGCCGGAACGGCCTCCGGAGCCGCCCCGGGCCGTCCGTCCAGTGCGTGATCCCCCAACGCGGAACGGCATTCGGGCGTGCCCCGGAGACCGAACGCGGCCATTCCGCCGACGGGCGCACCCCGGTGGGCGAACGAATGCTCCGGGCTGGTCCTTCCGGACCGTTGTCGCCCCCCGGGAGAATGCCCTAGGTTCTTCCCATGACCACCGTTACCGCAGCACCCGACACCCACGCGCGCAGCCAGGTCGAGGACCCGGTCGCGAACCGCGTGCGGGAGCGCCGGCTCGCCATGGGCTGGTCGCTCAAGCGACTCAGTGAAGCCACCGGGGGCCTCGCGCCCTCGTTTCTTTTCAACATCGAGAACGGCCGCAAGGTCCCCAGCGAGGATGTTGCGGTGCGAATCGCACGTGCCCTCGAGGACGGCGCGTACGAAGCCACCTACCGTGCCTGGGCGCGCGCGAAGAGCCGCGGGCGCACGGGCCGCATCGACCACGACGCGATGCTGCGTGCGTGGGAGCTGCTCCGCAATCCGTTCGGGTCGCACGCGCCCGCGGTCGATCCGCCGCCGGGCCCGGTGCGCGACCTCGGCCGGCTGCGCGTGCCGGTGCTCGCGACCGCGAGCGATCCCGGCGACAGCGTGCGCCCGGTCCCCGAGATGGTGATCAACACCCTCAGCCTCGATCCGCAGACGTACGGCCACGACGCCGAGATGGCGCGCGACCGCTTCTCGCGCCTGCGGCGGCCGTTCGCGTTCCCGCTCGACGACGCGATCGCGGCGCATGCCGGCCTGCCCGGCTGCACGCTCGCGGTCGTGACGCGCGAGTCCGCGGACCCGCCCGACACGCGCGCGGCGTACGTCATCCGCCGCGACGGCCGCCTCGACGTGGTGCGCGGCACCGCGCTCGCCGGCGGCGCGATCCCGGAGGCGCTGCGCGCCCGGGGCTTCCAGACCGCCGAAAGCCTGCGGGCCGCGGTGATCGGCCGCATCGATCACCTGCTGCCGGACGTCCGTCAATAGCCTTCGCCCCACGCGCCGCCACGCGGCGCAGCACGCAAACCCCACACGCGGCCGGGCCAGGAGCCCGGCCGCGGGCGCATCCGGCGGGCGCCTCGATGCGGTAGGCTGCGGGACATGAGCGACACGCCGAGGTTCCAGCCGTTCCGCGTCGCGCCGATCGACGCGCCGACGCTCGAATCGGTGAAGCCGCTGCCGCCCGCCGAGGGCCCGGCGCTCGAGCCGTACCGCGTGCTGTTCCCGCTGGGAGGTGCGTGCGCGATCCTCGGCACGCTCCCGTGGGTGGCGGCGGCGCTGCGACTCGGCCCGTGGCCGGGGCTGCTGCACGCCACGCTCATGATGCAGGGCTTCGAGCTCGCGTTCGTCGCGGGCTTCCTGCTCACCGCGATGCCCGCGTTCACGCACGGCGCGAAGTGCCGGCCGTGGGAGCTGTGGGGGGCCGCGATCGGCGTGGCGGCGTTCGCGACGCTGCGCCTCTGGGGCGTCGAGGCGTGGGCGCACGCGCTCTTCGCGCTGACGCTGGCGTTCGTCGCCTCGGCCGTGGCGCGCCGCGTGCGCCCCGGCGCCGCCGCGCCGCCGGAGGAGTTCGCGCTCGTGGGCCTGGGCCTGCTGCTCGGCATCGCCGGCGGCGCCGTCGAGGGGCTCTCGGCGGCGGGCCTGCTGTTCGAGCCCTCGCCCCGGCTCGGCCTCCACCTCGTCTCGCGCGGCATGATGC
>JBAIWU010000509.1:0-5910 GCA_037917155.1 Candidatus Eiseniibacteriota bacterium | reverse complement strand
CCCGCACGCCGCTCGCGCGACTCCGGATTTTGAGTCCGGCGCGTCTGCCAGTTCCGCCACTCCGGCACCTGTCTGAACGGGCGAGTGAGGCTAGCAGCGCCTTCGCGCGAGCGTCAAAGCCCGTGCGGCGACGCAATCTCGCGGCCGGCAAGCGTCCAGCAGCGCTGCCGGTGCCCCCGCGGCGACGCGCGCCATGCCCCGGCCGGCGATCCCCGCTGGCGATTTCCCGGGTCCCGGCGCGATGCTTCGTCCGTCGCGTGGCCTTCATCCCGGTCCGGCGCGAGCACCCCCGCGGGACCGGCACCCCACGAACAGGAGGCACCATGAGACGCTGGATGGCAGTTGTGTTCGCGCTGTGCATGGGCGTCGCGCTGCTGGTCCCGGACGCGTCCGCGGCGCGCAAGGAGCGCGGCGATCGCGGCAAGGGACGCGAACCCGAGGTCGCGCGCACGGTCGTCGTGGTCCAGCCGGGCCACCCGATCCGCCACCGGATGCACACGGTGATCGTCCATCGGCCGGACGTGGTCGTGCGCGTCACGCCGGTGAACTTCCTGCCGATGACCATGTGGCGCCCGGTGGCGGTCCTGGACCGGCCGATGGGCGATCACCTGGTGTGGCAGGACGGCCAGACGCTCGACCGCGACGAGGACTGGACGCAGACGGTGTTCGACTCGAACCAGCGTGGCGCGAAGCTCTACCTCGAAGTGGTGAGCGGCCGCGTGCAGTTCGATTTCGCCGAGGTCGTGTTCGAGAACGGCGACTGCCGTGTCGTCGACTTCAACAACGGCGTGCGGCGGCCGGGGCTCTACACCTTGCTCGACTTCCCGGACGGCCGCCGCGTGGATCACGTGCGGCTCATCGCGCGGGCGAAGACGGAACAGGCCCACGTGGCGCTGCTGATGGCCAAGTAAGCGGCGCATCCGCACGTCGAGAGGCGACCGCCGGGCGCGTGAGACACCCGGCGGTCGTCGCGTCGAGGGGCCGAAGGCCTACGCGGGCTGCTCGACCGTGGCGGTGCCCTTGCGCTCGAGCTTGCCCCAGCCGGCGTGGTGGCCGACGACGGCGGTGCGCAGCGAGCGCCACACGACGGCGTACATGACCTGGCGGTAGACGAACCGCTGCCAGAACAGCCACCACAGCAGCCGCTTCTTCTCGCGGTCGAGCAGCACGGCGACGGTGCCGCCGATCAGCTCGAGGATGAAGAAGAACAGGTACAGGAACCCGACCGTCGACAGCGACTCGACGGCCTGCGGCAGCGGCTGCCAGTCCTGCGTCAGCAGCGCGCGCGTGAAGTAGCCGGAGGCGACGCGCGCGATCGTCCAGGCGATCTCGAGGTCGATGATGGGCGAGAGGATCTGGAACGCGATCTGGAACAGCCACAGCGTGGGCAGCGCGAGCCGGCCGAACCAGCCGTAGCGGCCGACGGCGGCGCGGTGCTTCCACAGGCACTGCAACGTGCCGAAGCTCCAGCGGAAGCGCTGGCGGTAGAGCGTCGTGAGCGAGTCGGGTGTCTCGGTGAAGCCGAGCGCCTGGCTGTCGTTCTCGATCCGCCAGCCGGCGCGGCGGATGCGCCACGTGAGGTCCATGTCCTCGGCGAGCGTGTCGTTGCGGAAGCCGCCGGCCTGAAGGACGGCCGTGCGCCGCCACGCGCCGACGGCGCCGGGCACCACGGTGATCGCGTTGAGGAACGCGTAGGCGCGGCGGTCGAGGTTCTGGCTCGTGATGTACTCGAGCGCCTGCCAGCGCGTCCACACGTTGACGCGGTTGCCGACCTTCACGTTGCCCGCGACCGCGCCGATGCGCTCGTCGTCGAAGTGGCGCACGAGGTTCGCGACCGTGTCGTGCGTGAAGAGCGTGTCGGCGTCGAGGCAGATGAGCACCTCGCCGCGCGAGAGCCCGATCGCGTGGTTGAGCGCGACGGCCTTGCCGGCGTTCGCCTGGCGCACGACGCGGACCTTCGGGTGGTCGCCGTAGCGCGCCTCGACCTCCTCGGCGGTGCCGTCCCTGCTGCCGTCGTCGACGACGATCACCTCGAGCGGCTCGAGCGAGTTGGCGAGCACGGCGGCGATCGTGCGCGCGATGACGGGCTTCTCGTTGTACGCGGCGATCAGCACGCTGACGCTGGGCGCGGGCTGCGCGGCGAAGCGGCGGCGCCTCTCCCGGCGCCGGGCGACGAGCGCGAGCACGGTCATCCACAGCACGCGCGCGGCACCGAGCGCGATGCCCGCGAGGAACGCCCAGCGCAGGAAGTTCTCGGTGACGTAGAGCAGGTAGAACGCGAGTTTGTCGCCCCCGAGCACGGCGCGGTCCTGCGGGCTCACGGTCGGCATGACCTTGTCGCGCGGCACCCCGGCGAGGTCCGAGACGAGCACGAAGCGGTAGCCCTCGGCGCGCAGCTGCGGCACGAACAGCTTGATCGCCTCCAGGGTGGCCGTGCGGTCGCCGCCGCCGTCGTGCAGCAGGATGGCGTTGCCGTGGCCGTTGTGCACCAGCTCGACGACGCGCTCGGCGATGTCGGCGGCCGTGCGCCGGTGGCCGTCGCGATCGCGCAGGCGCCAGTCCTGCGGATCGAGGTACTCGCCGACGGTGAAGTAGCCGAGCTTCGCCGCCTCGAGCATCGGCAGCACCTCCTCGGCGCTGGTGGGCTCGGCGTCGGCGTTGTAGGGCGGCCGGAACATGAGCGTCGAGTGGCCGAGCGAGGACTGCAGGACGCGCTGCGTCAGCGTGAGCTCGATCTCGGCCCGGCGCCGGGGCACCGCGGCGATGTTCGGGTGCGTGTAGGTGTGGTTGCCGATCTCGTTCCCCTCGCTCCAGATCCGCTGGATGAGGTCGGGATGGCGCTCGGCGTTCTCCCCGATCACGAAGAACGTGCCCGGCACCTGCAGCGACTCGAGCAGGTCGAGGATGCGCCCGGTGTAGGGCGTGCTGGGCCCGTCGTCGAACGTGAGCGCGAGCGCCTTCGGCACGAAGCCCTTGCGCTGGATGATGTAGGAGGTGGGGTAGCGCTGGTACTGCTCGTCCGCGAACAGTCCCGTCGCCGGGTCGCGCTCGAGCTGGCGGATGCCCGACTGGGGCAGCGCCGCCACGGTGAGCAGCTCGCCGTCGCCCTGGAACTCGACGTCGTACGGGAAGCTCGTGTGCGCCAGCGAGAGCGACTCGGGCACGGCGTCGGGGTGGGCGCGGTCGAGGAACGACCACACGGCCGGATCCTCGGTGCCCAGCGCCCACAGCGCCACGCTGCGCACGCCGTGCTGGACCGCGAGCTGGCGCTGGTTCGCCGCGGTCACCGCGTCGAGCATCCAGACCTCGTGCGTGCGCTCCTGCTCGTCCTCGTACTGGAACGTAGGGTTGAACGCGAGCGAGTCGAAGTCGACGACCTGCGCCGGCATCTCCTCGGGATGGTTGTCGGCGGCGATGTAGAGCGCCTCCTGGTACGTGAGGATGTCGCCGGGCGCCCGGCCCCACGTCCAGTCGTACGCGTAGTTGCCGATACCGAGCACGAGCTTCTCGGCCGGCACGCGCGCCAGCGTGCGGTCGAGCGCGTCGCTGAACCAGTGCACGTCGCACAGCGGCCCGGCGTCGGCCGCGACGTAGTGCTCGTCGTACGCCATGAGCACGAGGAAGTCGCACGCCTTCGCCATGGCGCCCGCGTCGGGCACGTTGCCCTCGACCTCGAGGTCGGCGCTGACGACGAGCCCGCGGGCGTGCAGGACCTGCGTGAGCCGCGCGAGGAAGGGCGGCACGAGGCGCGTGTCGGGAACGCTCAGGTTCTCGAGGTCGACGTTGACGCCCGCGAAGTGGTGGATGTCGAGCCAGCTCCCGAGCGCGAGCGCGACCTTGCGTTGCTTCTCGGGGTGCGTCAGCAGCTCGTGCGCGAGCTCGGTGTCGAACACGCCCTCGTGCGCGTTGCTGAGGACGGGCATCACCTTGATGTGGTGCTCGTTCGTGATCCGCAGCACGTCGCGGTTGTGCGGCGTCCAGTCCGGGTTCCAGTCGCGGGTGTCGATGCTCGCCGCGTCGGGGCCGATGCGCAGCCACAACGGCATCAGGTGCGTGATCCGGTCGGCGTTGGCGCGCAGCGAGTGCAGGCCGGTCTCCTGCCACGTGGCGTAGAACGCCGCGACGATCGCGGGCGCGCCCGTGTCGGCGGCCCTCAGCCGCGCCAGCTTCGCGCGCGAGGCGCGCTGCTCGCGCGCGATCGACTCGAGCAGCCGCCGCCGCTCCTGCTGCACGAGGAAGCGCTCGATCCGCGTCTCGCGCCGCAGCGGCTCGGGCAGGTGCGGGCGCAGCGCCCGGCGCATGGGCACGGAGAGTCCCAGCGTGGGAGGCAGCACGGGCACCGCGACGAGGCTCAGCAGGAAGACGATCGCGATCGCGAGGAAGATCGCGCCCGTGCCGACGGCGATGCGCAGGGACCACCGCCGACGGCGGCCGGTCGGGTCGTGGAAGATGGGTCGCGGACCAGGAGACATGCGCGGGCACGGTAACGCAGGGTCCCATTCGGCACGTCATGAATTCGTGCTTTCGTCCCGCGCGGGACGTCCACTAGCATCCGGGGTCCCAACCCCACGGAGGACAGCCATGGACGCGAAGGTTCTGGAGGCCGCCCGCAAGGCGTTCCCGGCCGGCGGCGGC
The DNA here is from genome assembly GCA_037917155.1 of Candidatus Eiseniibacteriota bacterium. Classification (GTDB taxonomy): domain Bacteria; phylum Eisenbacteria; class RBG-16-71-46; order RBG-16-71-46; family RBG-16-71-46; genus CAIXRL01. The sequence goes on along the minus strand of JBAIWU010000509.1, from coordinate 1,275 downwards.
GCGCTCACGCTCGGCGCGATCCTGCACGGCGGCGAGTGCGATCCCCAACCCGTCGCGGCGCTGCCGCTCGCCATGGCGAACCGCCACGGCCTCGTCGCGGGCGCCACCGGCACCGGCAAGACGAAGACGCTCCAGCTCCTCGCCGAGCAGTTCTCCGCCGCGGGCGTGCCCGTGTTCCTCGCCGACCTCAAGGGCGACCTCTCGGGCATCGCCGTGCCCGGCGAATCGGGCGAGCGTGTGAGCCAGCGCGCGAAGGCGACGGGCTGGGCGTGGAAGGCCGCCGGCTGCCCGGTCGAGTTCCTGAGCCTGACGGGCGCGAACGGCGCGCAGCTCCGCGCGACGGTGTCCTCGTTCGGGCCGCTGCTGCTGGCGCGCGTGCTGGGGCTGAACGAGACGCAGTCGAGCGTGCTCGCGATGGTGTTCAAGTACTGCGACGACCGCAAGCTGCCGCTGCTCGACCTGCCCGACCTGCGCGCGGTGCTGCAGCACCTCTCGGGCGACGGCGCGAAGGAGCTCGAGGACTACGGCGGCATGAGCAAGGCGAGCGTGGGCGTGCTGCTGCGCGAGATGGTCGAGCTCGAGCAGCAGGGGGCGGGCGCGTTCTTCGGCGAGCCCGAGTTCGCGCTCGTCGACGACCTGCTCGAGGTGCGCGAGGGCCGCGGGATCGTGAGCGTGCTCGAGCTCGCCGACGTGCAGGACAAGCCGGCGCTCTTCTCGACGTTCATGATGTGGATGCTCGCGCGGCTCTACCACGACCTGCCCGAGGTCGGCGACGCCGACCGGCCCAAGCGCGTCTTCTTCTTCGACGAGGCGCACCTGCTGTTCGACGGCGCGAGCAAGGCGTTCCTCGCGCAGATCGAGCAGGTCGTGCGGCTCGTGCGCTCGAAGGGCGTCGGCGTGTACTTCGTCACGCAGAGCCCCAAGGACGTGCCCGCGGACGTGCTCGGCCAGCTGGGCAACCGCGTGCAGCACGCGCTGCGCGCGTTCACGCCCGACGACCAGAAGGCGCTCGCGGCGGCGGCGCGCACGTTCCCGAACACGCCCTTCTACGACGTCGAGGAGACGCTCACCACGCTCGGGATCGGGGAGGCGTTCGTCACCGTGCTCGCGCCCAACGGCGCGCCGACGCCGCCGTTCGCCGTGCGCATGATCCCGCCGGGCTCGCGGATGGGGCCGCTCACGGCCGACGAGCTGCGCGCGCGGCTGGCCGCCTCCGGGCAGGTCAGCCACTACTCGCAGGCGGTCGACCGCGAGAGCGCGCGCGAGATGCTCGCC
>JBAIWU010000508.1:0-1504 GCA_037917155.1 Candidatus Eiseniibacteriota bacterium | reverse complement strand
CGCGCCGCGCGCGACGTGGATGGTCGTCGTCAATCCCGACTGCATGCACTGCCGCGCGCGGCTGGCCGAGCTGCTGCGCCGCCCGCGCGATCCCGCGCGCGACGCCGCGCTGGGCGTGCTGCTCGTCGACGTGCCGCGCCGGCCGCCGCTGCCCGACGACCCGGAGCGGCTCGACGGCGGGCTCTACTGGGACTCGCTCGGCGTGTGGCGCTCGCGCTGGGGCCACCGCGTCTACGGCGAGGTGCTCGTCTTCGCGCCCGACGGTACGCGCGAGCGCGACGTCGGCCCGGATCTCGACCCTGGGGCCGCGTCGTCCCGCTGACGGCCGCGTCGTCCGCCCCCGCGGCCCCCGCCGAAGGGGGGTGGAACGCATGTTCGTTTCTAAGCTGCGCGGGCTCGCCCGTGCCGGCCTGCTCGTCGCGGCGCTCGCGACCTCGACGCCCGCCGCGCGCGCGCAGGTCGCGGAGCCGGTCGGGACCGACGGCCTCGTCAACGCACTCACGTACACGGGTTGCGCCGCCGGGCTCGCGATGGCGACGACGTTCGCGATGGCCTGGGCGGCGCTCGTGAACTGCGGGCGGGTGATCGCCGAGGAGTGGCAGCGCTCGTACTGACGATCCGCCCCCGGAGGAGGCAGGATCCGATGCATCGCAGGAACACGCTTCGCGGAACGCTCGCCGCCCTCGCGCTCGTCGCCATTCTCGAGCCCGTCCCGGCGCTCGCGCTCGAGGACGCGGCCGCCGGCGACGGGACGCCGGTGACCGATTCGATCGCCGGCGCGCTGATGTCGGTCGCGTGCGGCGCGGGCCTGAACGTCTGCCGCTACGCGCCGTTGCCGATCGTCGTCACGGTCACGATCGCGTCGTGCGCGCTGATGATGCTCGACGCCTGGAGCACGCCGGACGCCTGACGGCCGTCGCGGCCGGGCCCGGGACGCCCTCGCGCCCCGCGGCCCCGGCCGCGATGGGCCGCCGCGCGCCGGGTCGCCCGGCCCGGGGCGCGCGGGCTATCCTGCACGGCATGTCCGCCTCGATCGCCGACGTGCTGCGCGACGCCATCGGCCGCCTGGCCGCGGTGACCGATGTGCCGCGCTCGGACGCCGAGGAGCTGCTGAGCCGCTTCCTGGGCGTCCCACGCGTGGCGCTGCGCGCCACGGGCGCGCGGGCGCTGGCGCCCCACGAGCGCGCGCGCTTCGAAGCATGGCTCGCGCGCCGGCTCGCCGGCGAGCCCGTGCAGTACGTCACCGGCCGGGCGGCGTTCCGCGATCTCGACCTCGCCGTGGACCGGCGCGTGCTCATCCCGCGCCCCGAGACCGAGGGGCTCGTCGAGGCGGTGCTCGAGGTGCTCGCGGCCGAGCGCGCGCGCTGGCCGCGGCCGGCGGTGCTCGACCTGGGGACCGGCTCGGGCGCGATCGCGCTCTCGATCGCGCACGAGTGGCCGGCCGCGCGGGTGACCGCGACCGACGCCTCGGCGGACGCGCTCGAGGTGGCGCGCGCCAACGCCG
>JBAIWU010000507.1:0-3928 GCA_037917155.1 Candidatus Eiseniibacteriota bacterium | reverse complement strand
AGGCGTGACGCAGCATGGGGGCGCAGTATAGCAGCGGGCCTCGGGGCACCCGCCGGGGATAGAATGCGGCGCATGAGCGACCGCACGCCGTCCGCCGCCTCGCGGCGCATCCGCTCGCGCTACGTGGTCACGCCGGAGGGCGTGCGCGATTGCGTCGTGGAGAGAGCCGACGGCCGCATCGTCGCGCTCACGCCCACCGGCGACGCGACGCCCGCCGGCGTCCAGGATCTCGGTGACCTCTGGCTGCTGCCCGGGCTGGTGGACACCCACGTGCACCTGAACGACCCGGGCCGCGCCGAGTGGGAGGGCTTCGGGAGCGGCACCCGCGCGGCGGCCGCGGGCGGCGTCACCACCCTGGTGGACATGCCGCTCAACTCGGTGCCGGCCACCTGCACCGCTGTTGCGTTCGGCAAGAAGCTCCGGACGGCGTACGGTCACTGCCACGTGGACGTGGCCTTCTGGGGTGGCGTCGTCCCGGGCAATGCGGGCGACCTCAAGCCGCAGGTCATCGGAGGCGTGCGCGGCTTCAAGTGCTTCCTTGCTCCTTCGGGCGTGGATGAGTTCCCGAGTGTCGGCGAGTCCGACCTGCGCCTGGCGATGCCGATCGTCGCGCGGCTCGGGCTGCCGCTGCTCGTGCACGCCGAGGATCCGGGCACGCTGGCCGCGGCGGCCACGCGGGTCGCCGGCCACGACCCGTCCCTGCACGCGACCTGGCTCGCGAGCCGCCCGCCCGAGGCCGAGGTCGGGGGAATCGCGATGCTCGTGCGGCTGGCGCGCGAGACCGGCTGCCGCGTGCACGTCGTGCACGTCTCGGCGGCCGAGTCGCTGCCGTTGCTGCGCGAAGCACGGGCGGCCGGGGTTCCCATCACCGCCGAGACCTGCCCGCACTACCTGGTGTTCGAGGCCGAGGGGATCGGCCGCGGCGCCACCGCGTTCAAGTGCGCGCCGCCGATCCGCGAGCGCGCGCACCGCGAGGCCCGGTGGGCGGCGCTGCGCGACGGCACGCTCGACCTGATCGCGACCGATCACTCGCCCTGCCTGCCCGAGATGAAGCTGCCGGCGGAGGGCGACTTCCTGCGCGCCTGGGGCGGCATCGCCTCGCTCGAGCTGGCGCTGCCGGCGGTGTGGACCGAGGCGCAGCTGCGCGGCGTCTCGCTGCCCGATCTCGCGCGCTGGATGAGCGCCGCGCCGGCGCGGCTCGCGGGTCTCGAGACGCGCAAGGGCGCGATCGCCGTGGGCCGCGACGCCGACCTCGTGGCCTTCGATCCCGATGCGATCGGCCTGGTCGAGCCGGCGAAGCTGCACCAGCGGCACCCGATCACGCCCTATGCCGGACGCACGCTCTGCGGCCGCGTGGTCGCGGTGTGGCTGCGGGGCTCGGCCGTCGTCAGGGACGGCAAGGTTGCACGCAAGGCGACCGGCAGGATGGTCCTCTAGGCTCGGGCGGAGAACGCGCGGGCCCCGCAGCGGCCCGCGCGGTTGCAGCCCGAGCCCAGGCGCGGCGCCTGAAGGCGGCGAGTTCGAGCCTCAGGGCGGACCGGCGCGCGCCGCGCGGCTGATCGCGCGCCGGACCTCCTGCGGGCTAGGGCTTGGTGGGGGCGGCCGGCTCGTGCACGCCGCGCTTCATCATGGCCTTGCCGTGATGCTCGCGGGCGGTCGACATCGCCTCGTAGATGCCCTTGGACTTCTCGGCCACGATCTTCGGGTCCATCGTGGGCTTGGCGGTCTCGGTCTTGAGCTCGTCGAGATCCGTCTTGGCCTTCTGCTCCTCGGTGCGGATCGTGGTGAGATGCGTCTCGACCTTGGTCTTGTCGCCTTCCGGCACGTTCTTCTCGACGTCCGTCAGCTCGGTCTCGATCGCGCCGACGTTCTTGTCGAGCTCGGCGACGTGCTTGTCGACGACCGCCTTGTCGAGATCCTTGCCATGCATGCTGGCGTAGTGATGCAGCGTCTTGGCGTGCTCGGCGGCTTCGCGGATGTCGAGCATCAGCAGGTGGTCGTACGGCTCCGACTTGGTGACCTTGGGCTTCGCCGGAGTGGTCGGCGTCGTCGCTGCCCCGGCCACCAGCAGCACCAGGCCGAGTAGCAAGGCCCCGGTGAGAATGCGCTTCATGGTTCACCTCCGTGGGTCGCCGGAGAGAGGGGAACAACGCACGTGCCGCGCGGCCGGCGTTGTCGCGGCGCTCCCCGGTGCAGGCGGCGTGGAGGCCGCCGATGGGCGGTCTTCGCCGGGCCGGGCGTCGAGCATCGAGCGTGCCGTGGGGGCGAACCGGCGCCTCCCCCGGGAAGTTCGCATCGACGCGTGATCTCGCCCGCGATCCCGGCACCCGCGGTCCCGGTGCGCGTGCCACGATGACAGGGAGAGCCACCCTTCGGTCAGTCCAAGAAATGTCAGATCGGTCTCCGGGGGGCTACGGCGCCGCTTGAGGCCGCTTCCGCCGCGTGCCGCTCGCTCCGGCGCCGGCCCGACTCTGGACGGTGCCGGAGGGTTCGGCTAGCGTGGCCGCCCCATGAACGACTCGGTCGAGCTGACGCCGGGCGCGGTCGCGCGCCTGACGGAGGCCCTCGCGCGGTTCAGCGGGGAAGGCCCGGGCGTGACGCGGCTCGCCTACGACGCCGCCTGGTGCGAGGCGCACCGGTGGCTCGCCGCCCAGGCGCGGGAGCGTGGCCTCGCGGCCACGCCCGACGCGGCGGGCAACCTCCTCCTGCACGATGCCGCGCTGAAGCCCGGGGCGCGCGTCCTGCTCACCGGCTCGCACCTCGACACCGTCGTCCACGGCGGCAGGTTCGACGGCGCCTACGGCGCGCTGGCCGGCCTGCTGCTCGCCGCCTCGCTGCGCGGCGCGACGCGGCTCCCGGTGGTCGGGCTGGTAACGTGCGAGGAGGAGGGCAGCCGGTTCCCGGGCGCCTTCCTCGGGGCGCGCGCGCTGCTCGGGCGCGTGAGCGCGGGCGAGCCCGAATCCTCGCGCGACGCCGCCGGCGTCTCGTGGCACGCGGCGCTGGCCGAGGCCGGGCGGCGCGGCTGCGTGGCCCCGGGCGGGCTCGGAAGAGCGACCTCGCCCTTCTCGCCCGCGGCCTTTCTCGAGCTGCACATCGAGCAGGGACCGGTGCTCGAATCCGAGCGGCTGGCGCTGGGCGTCGTGGACCGGATCGCGGGCTACCGCCGCGTGCGGGTCGCGCTCACGGGGGAGGCCCGCCATGCCGGCACCACGCCGATGCGGATGCGCCACGACGCGCTGGCCGCGGGGGCCGAGATTGTGCTCGCCTGCGAGCGGGTCGCGCGCCTGCACGGCGATCCGGCCGTGGCCACCGCTGGCGCCGCGAACGCCGAGCCCGGCCTCTACAACGTGGTGCCGGGCGCCTGCGAGGTGCGCCTCGACCTGCGTCACGTCGAGCCCGCCGCCCTGCAGCGCCTGGCGGGCGAGATCGAGCTGGCCTGCCGGGAGATCGCGACGCTGCGCGAGGTGGGCCTCGCGCTGGAGACGGTCTCGCGGCAGGACCCGATCGCGATGGACGCGGGCTTCGTCGCCGAGGCCGAGTCGCTCGCCCGCGAGCGTGGCCTGCACTTCCGGCGCATGGCGAGCGGCGCCGGCCACGACGCGATGATCTTCGCGGGCGCCGGCGTGCCGTCGCTCATGCTGTTCGTGCCGAGCCGCGGCGGTGTCAGCCATTCGCCCGACGAGTTCAGCGCGCCCGAGGATCTGGCCGGGGGAATCGCGTTCGCGCGCGATCTGCTGCCGCGGCTCGCGGCGCGCATCGGGACCGGCGGGGTGTGATCGGTCCCCCCGGGGGTGGCGATCGCCCTGGCGCCCGCCGGGTGCCGAGGGGTCGTGGATGAGCGCCGCGGGCCTCGCCTCACTCAATGCGATGGAGCGCGGCGCCGCCCGCGAGGCGCTCGGGCGCTGCTGCGGCGCCACGCGCTGGGTCG
>JBAIWU010000506.1:0-3799 GCA_037917155.1 Candidatus Eiseniibacteriota bacterium | reverse complement strand
GGTTCTCCGGGGAGCGCTTTGGGGCGGCGCGCCCGGCCGCCACGGGCGTATGCTCCCCGCGATCCCCCTGTTCCGGAGTTCTTCCCTTCCGGAGGCGCCCCATGATTCCCCGGCCCGCCCTCGTCGGCGCGATCGCCTGCGCATTCGCCCTGATCGTCCTCTCGTCCGCCGAGGCACGCGCCCAGTGCCCGGCGGGCGCCTCGCGCCTCGGCCCGGCGTTCGCGTACGCGGCCGGCGGCACGTATCCGACCGCCAGCGTCATCGCCGACTTCGACGGCGACGGCCACCCCGACGTCGTCACTGCGGTCGGCTACACGGCCGGCTCGTACACGCGCGGCCACGTGGCGTTCTTCCACGGCGTGGGCGACGGCACGCTCTCGGCGGCGGTGCTCTCGCCGGCGGGCCGGACGCCGTTCTGCCTCGCCGCCGGCGACTTCAACGCGGACGGCAAGCTCGACCTCGCCGTCACGAACAACACCGACAGCACGGTGAGCATCCTGCTCGGCCATGGCGACGGCACGTTCGCCGCACCGGTGACGTACCTCGTGGGCCGGCAGCCGCACCACGTCGTCGCCGCCGACTTCAACGGCGACGGCATCCTCGACCTCGCGATCGGCTGCGCCTCGGAGTACTCGGTCGCGGTGCTGCTCGGAGGCGGCAGCGGCGGGCACGGCGACGGCACGTTCGGCCCGCCGGTGCGCTACCCGCTCAACAACTACTGCACCGGCGTCGCGGTGGGCGACGTGAACGGCGACGGGATCCCCGACCTCGTCGCCACGGAGTACACGAGCGGCACGGTCGCGGTCCTGCCCGGCGCCGGCGACGGCACCTTCGGAGCGGCGACGCACGTGCCCTCGGCGGGCGTCGTGTACGACGTCAAGCTCGCCGACCTGAACCACGACGGGCGGCTCGACCTGCTCGTGTGCAAGAGCGGCGAGGGCCTGGACATGCACATGGGCCACGGCGACGGCACGTTCGATCCGGCGACCCACCTCGTCGACGGGATCGTGGGCTCGGCGAACGTCGCCGATTTCGACGGCGACGGCGTGCTCGACATCGAGTACTCGCAGTCGGTCGCGAACACGATCGGCGTGCTGCAGGGCCTGTCCTCGGGCGGCGTCAACACCGGCGCGTTCGCGCCCGAGATCGAGCGGGCTGCGGGGCCGTTCCCGGCGCTGTCCACGGCCGGCGACCTCAACGGCGACGGCGTCGCCGACGTCGCGGTCGGCGCGTACACCGGGACCCAGGTCGTCGTCTGCGTGTCGTCGTGCGGCACCGAGATCCTGCCGTTCGCGATCGACCACGTGCGCGACGTGCCGAACGACCAGGGCGGCAGGGTGTGGGTGACGTGGGGCGCCCACGTGCAGGACGCGGTCGGCGGCGCGGTGACGGGCTACCGCGTGTGGCGGCGGATCCCGGCCGCGGTCGCGGCGACGCGCCCGGCGGGCACTCTGCGCGCGACGCGCGCGGCGGCCGGCACCGTCTACTGGGAGGCCGCGGCGAGCCTGCCCGCGCAGCGCCTCGCGGCGTACGGCTACACGGCGGCGACGCCGCAGGACTCGATGGCCGACTCCAACCCGTACACGGCCTTCTTCATCACCGCGACCACGGCGAACCCGGACGTCTTCTACGACACGGCCGTGGACAGCGGCTACTCGGTGGACAACCTCGCGCCCGCCGCGCCCGCGCAGGTGCAGGAGCAGGTCGCGGGGGGCGGCGTGTCGCTCACGTGGCGGGCCAACGACGAGACGGACCTCGCCGGCTACCTCGTGTACCGGGGCTCGGACCGCTTCTTCGTGCCCTCGGCGGCCAATCTCGCCGGCGGGACCGCGCTGACGGCGTACCACGACCCCGGCGGGGCGGGCTTCTGGTACAAGCTGGCCGCGGTCGACCGGCACGGCAACGCGAGCCCGTACGTGCTCGTCGAGCCCGCGGGGGCGACGGGCGTGGACCTCTCGCTCGTGAGCCTCGACGCGACGCCCACCGGCGTGACGCTCACCTGGTACGCCGACGCGCACGCGATCCCGTTCGCGGCGCTCGAGCGCTCGCGCGACGACGGCGTGTGGGCCGCGATCGCCTCGGGCAGCCCGGACGGCGGCGGCCGGCTCGTGTTCCGCGACGCCGACGTGGTCCCGGGCGGGCGCTACGCGTACCGGCTCGCGTGGAGCGACGCGAACGGCGAGCACGCCTCGCCCGAGCAGGACGTGACCATTCCCGGCCTGGCGCTGGCGCTGCACGGGGCGTGGCCGAACCCGGCGCGCGGCGGCGCGCTCGCGATCCGGTTCACGCTGCCGGACGGCGCGCCCGCGTCGCTGGCGCTCTTCGACGTCTCGGGCCGGCGCGTGGTGCAGCGCGAGGTCGGCGTGCTCGGCGCGGGCGCGCACGTCGTCGCGCTCGACGGCGCGCACCTGCCGCCCGGCGTCTACCTCGCGCGGCTGGAGCAGCACGGGCAGGCGCGGCAGGCGCGGGTCGTGATCGCGCCGTAGGGCCCGCGCGGACCGAAGCGACGGGGCGGGCGGCTCGCGAGGGCCGCCCGCCCCGCGCGCGTCCGCGGGCGCGTCAGTCGCGGCGGTGGCGCGCGGCGCGCTCCTGGTCGGCGATCCGCAGGCCCTCGAGGATGAGCCGGTCGAGGTCGAGGTCGATCTGGATGTCCTCGCCCACCGACGGCTCGCCGGGCGCGAACAGGAAGCGGCCCTCGCGCCACAGCAGCACGCCGTAAACGATGCGGCGCAGCACCTCGTGCACCGCGTCGCGGGCCTGCTCGGGCGTCACCGCCCCCGCCTCGACGAGCAGCGCGCCGATGCGCTTGCCGGGCTGGCGCCGCTGCTGCTCGAGGCCGGCCTCGAGCGCCTGCGCGGTGACGAGCCCGCGGTGCATGAGCACCTCGCCCGCGCGCACGCCGAGCGCGCTCGTGCGCGCGAACACCGGCCGGCCGCGGTCGAAGTAGAGGTCGACGCGCTCGTTGCCGCGCGTGACCTCGAGCCGGCCGCTCCCCTGCGCGAGCTGCAGGAGCTGCAGCACCTCGGAGACGAAGAAATGGGCGAGATCGCCTTCGAGCGCGGGAGCGGTCATCGGCCGCGAAACCTCACGTCCTCGATCACCCGGCCGCTCCCGGCGATCGCGCCGGTCATGACCCGCAGGTTGTACCAGCCCACGAGCACGATCTGCACGGTCGTGGCCGCGAGCAGCACCCCGAGCGCGATCTCGGTGAGCTGCGTGAGCGCGTGCGCGGCGCGGCCGCTGACGGCCCACAGCAGCGTGAGCAGCGCGATGAACGTGGTCATGACGACCCCGGTGAAGCGGCCGAACGAGGTCGGCCGGATCTTGACCGGGCCCACGAACAGGTACAGGCCGGCCCCGCCCAGCGCCAGCGTGCCGTAGCGCACCACGCCGACCCAGAACACCCAGCGCGAGAGCAGCCCGGACGACGCCAGCGCCCACAGGATCATCAGGCTGAAGGCGATGTCGACCAGCGGGTCCATCACGGTGCCGATCCGCGTGATCTGCCGCAGCCGGCGCGCGAGGAAGCCGTCGAAGACGTCCGTGAGCGCCGCCACGAGGTAGAGCGCGAGCGCGACGCGGAACCGGTGCGCCTGCAGGAACACGCAGATCCCCGGGACCAGCGAGACGCGCAGCAGCGTGAGCAGCAGCGGCACGTTGAGCCGCGGCAGCCGATAGCCGTCGTCGTCGCGGAGCTGGCCGATGAAGAGCGTCACGAACGCGAAGCCGAGGAACGTCCAGAGCGCCGTGCCGAGCAGGAAGCGGACCGCGAGGTCGCGGTGCCCGGCCAGCGCGATCG